>DBFSDV010000009.1:0-24262 GCA_048417135.1 Candidatus Limivicinus sp.
GGGGCGCTGCGCCCCGAGGCGCTGTAAGAGCCCCAACCACCCGAAGGGTCCGTACCCCCCTTACGAAGGAGTCAATACATACCATGGCAGAACAACAAGTGATTTCCATCACAACGGAATACATCAAGCTGGAAGCCCTGCTGAAGCTGGCCAACCTGGTGGGCAGCGGGGGGGAGGCCAAGGTCCTCATCCAGGAGGGCCAGGTCTCTGTCAACGGGGACGTGTGTACCATGCGGGGGAAGAAGCTCCGCCCAGGGGACCGTGTCACCTTCCAGGGGCGGGAGCTCTTGGTGCAATGAGGGTTTGCTCCATCTCTCTGGACGGCTTTCGCAACTACACCCAGTTTTCTGCCCAGTTTTCCCCTGGGGTCAACGTCATCTGGGGGGAAAACGCCCAGGGAAAGACCAACCTGCTGGAGGCCATCGGCTTTCTCGCCGGGGCCCGGTCCCATCGGGCCCGGGGGGATAAGGAGCTCATCGCCTTCCAGCGAACCCAGGGCACCATCACCGCCCAGGTGGAGAGCCGGGGGCGGGACTTTCTCATCCAGGCCCAGCTGTTTCGGGGGGCCCGGCGGAAGCTGTTTGTGAACCACGTGAAGCTGAAAACGGCGGGGGAGCTGTCGGAGATTCTGCAGACCGTCCTCTTCTGCCCGGAGGACCTGGCCCTCATCAAGGCAGGTGCCGCGGAACGGCGGACCTTTCTGGACCGGGCCATCTGCCAGCTCCGGCCCAGGTATGCCGAGGCCCTGTCCCAGTACCAAAAATTGCTGGACCACAAAACCCGGATTCTGCGGGATTGGGAGAAGAATCCCAGCCTGCTGGAGGTTTTGGAGGACTTTAACGAGGCCATGGCCCGGGCCGGGGCCCTGGTGATCCACTACCGGGCCCACTTCATCCGCAAGCTGGCGGAGAAGGCCGGGGCCATCCAGGAGGAGTTCTCCGGGGGCCGGGAGACCTTGGCACTCACCTACAAAACCGTGTCCACGGTGGCCGACCCTCTGGGCCCCACCGTCTCCCTCTACGAGGCCATCCGGGAACACCAGGACAGCCACGGCAAGGCGGAGCTGGAGGCCCGCTCCTGCCTCTCCGGCCCCCACAAGGACGACCTGCTGGCGGACATCAACGGCCAGAGCGCCCGGCAGTTTGCCTCCCAGGGGCAGACCCGCACCGCCGCCCTCTCCCTGAAGCTGGCCGAGCGGGAGATCTTTCGGGAGGACACCGGCCAATGGCCCATCCTCCTCCTGGACGACGTCCTCTCCGAGCTGGACCAGCGGCGGCAGGACTTCGTCTTAGAGCGCATCACCGGCGGGCAGGTCTTCATCACCGGCTGCCAGGCCCCGGAGCGGGAGCTGGGCCGGGGGAAGAGCCTGCACATCGTCCAGGGCCGGCTGGAAGAGCCGCCCCAATAAAAAATTGCTCCGATATCCGGAAAAAATCCCCCCTTCGCGGGGATTTCGTGGTAAAATGGAAGGGATCGGGACGTCCCGGAAAAGGGAAAGGAGGGCGCGGTCATGTATCTGCACGTAGGGGCCTCGGTGGTCATCCCGGAAGGGGATGTGCTGGGGATCTTTGACCTGGACAACACCACCTCCTCCCGGGCCACCCGGGACTTTCTGGCCCGGGCGGAAAAGGCCGGCCAGGTGGTGGCCGTGGGGGAGGACCTGCCCAAATCCTTCCTCCTCTGCCGGGACCGGAAGGGGAAGGTCACGGTGTACCTCTCCCAGCTGTCCACCGCCACTCTGCTGAAGCGGGGCGGCCTGGGGGCTCCCCTGTCCCTGTAACATTCCCCATGGCAGCCTGTTCCGGGCTTTTCGTTATGTTTCGTTTTGGAGGTATCGTATGGATCCCATGGAAAACAAGAATCCCACCGCGGTGGAACATGAGTACAGCGCCTCAGAGATCCAAGTGCTGGAGGGGCTGGAGGCGGTCCGGAAGCGGCCGGGGATGTACATCGGCTCCACCTCCGCCAGCGGCCTGCACCACCTGGTCTACGAGATCGTGGACAACTCCATCGACGAGGCCCTGGCGGGCTTCTGTACGGAGATCCAGGTGAGCATCGAGCCGGGAAACATCATCCGCGTCAACGACAACGGCCGGGGCATCCCCGTGGACATCCAGCCCCAGACCGGCCGCCCCGCCCTGGAGGTGGTCTACACCGTCCTCCACGCCGGGGGCAAGTTCGGCGGCGGGGGCTATAAGGTCTCCGGCGGCCTCCACGGTGTGGGCGCCTCCGTGGTCAACGCCCTGTCCGAGTGGCTGGAGGTCCAGGTCCACAAGGACGGGAACATCTACCAGATGAGCTTCTCCAGGGGCAATATCACAGAAGGCATACACATGGTGGGCAAGACCAACAACCACGGCACCTTCGTGCGCTTCAAGCCCGACCCGGAGATGTTCGACGACACCGTCTACGACTATGAGATACTCCACCGGCGCATGCGGGAGCAGGCCTTCCTCAACGGCGGCCTGCGCATCACCATAGAGGATAAGCGAGCCGGCAAGGAGCAGAGCGAGACCATGTGCTACGAGGGGGGCATAAGGGAATTCGTCCGCTATATAAACAAGAACAAGAACCCCATACATGAGGACGTCATCTACCTCAGCGGCAGCAAGGACGAGGCCATCGCCGAGATAGCCCTGCAGTATAACGACGGCTACAACGAGACTCTGGTCTCCTTTGCAAACGATATACACACCCCGGAAGGTGGCATGCACGAGACCGGCTTCAAGACCGCCCTCACCAGAGTGATAAACAACTACGGCCAGAAGAACAACATCATCAAAGGGGACGACAAGGTCTCCGGAGACGATGTTCGGGAGGGCATAGCCGCAGTCATCTCCGTGAAGCTGCCGGAGGCCCAGTTCGAGGGCCAGACCAAGCAGAAGCTGGGCAACGCCTACATCCGCACTTTGGTGGACAACATCGTGTCCGAGCAGCTGGCCACCTACTTCGAGGAGCACCCGGCAGTGGCCAAGGCGGTGCTGGACAAGGCCATGATGGCAAACCGGGCCCGGGAGGCCGCCAGAAAGGCCAGAGAGTCGGTGAGAAGAAAGACAGGGCTGGAGAGCGGCCAGATGCCGGACAAGCTCCAGGACTGCAACGAGCGTGACCCCTCTCTGTGTGAGATATATATAGTTGAGGGCGACAGTGCCGCAGGCTCCGCCATCCAGGGCAGAGACTCCCGCTTCCAGGCCATACTGGCCATGTGGGGCAAGATGCTCAACGTGGAAAAGGCCCGGGCCGACAAGATTTACGGCAACGACAAGCTCTATCCCCTTATCGTGGCCCTGGGGGCCGGCATAGGGGATGAGTTCAACATCGAGAAGCTACGCTACCACAAGATAATCATAATGGCGGATGCGGATGTGGACGGCTCCCATATACGCACTTTGCTGCTCACCTTCTTCTTCAGATATATGCGCCCGCTCATAGAGCACGGCTATGTGTATTCCGCCGTACCTCCCCTCTACAAGCTCACCCGGGGCAAGATGCAGAAGGTGGCCTACTCCGACGAGGAGAGGGACAAGCTCAGCGCCCAGCTGAGGGCGGACAACCCCAACGCCAAGGTGGATATCTCCCGCTTCAAGGGCCTGGGCGAGATGGACCCCCACGAGCTGTGGGAGACCACCATGGACCCGGAGAGGCGCACCCTGCGGCGCATAACCCTCAGCGACGCCCTGAAGGCCGACGAGGTCTTCACCGTGCTCATGGGTGAGGACGTGGAGCCGAGACGGGACTGGATAGAGCGCAACGCCAAATACGTGGCCAACCTGGATATCTGAGGAGGTGAGGGAAAATGGCACACAAGAGAGATTACAGGCCTGAGGACATAGCCTTCCCCAACCAGGCCATAACCGAGTCGGAACTGGTCAGCGAGATGCAGACCAGCTATATAGATTACGCCATGAGCGTCATCGTGGGCCGGGCCCTCCCCGACGTGAGAGACGGTTTGAAGCCGGTGCACCGGAGGATACTCTATACCCTCTATGAGGACAACCTCACCGCCGACAAGCCCTTCAAGAAGTCCGCCACCTGCGTGGGCGACGTGCTGGGCCGCTACCATCCCCACGGCGATGGCTCGGTCTATGACGCCATGGTGCGTCTGGCCCAGGACTTCTCCATGCGCTACATGCTGGTGGACGGCCACGGCAACTTCGGCTCCGTGGACGGGGACCCCCCGGCAGCCTACCGCTACACCGAGGCGAGGCTCTCCAAGATATCCAATGAGATGCTGCGGGATATAGACAAGGACACCGTGGACTGGGACCCCAACTTCGACGAGACCAGGAAGGAGCCCCGGGTCCTGCCCTCCCGCTTCCCCAATCTCCTGGTGAACGGCAGCAGCGGCATTGCCGTGGGCATGGCCACCAACATACCTCCCCACAATCTCAGAGAAGTTATAAACGCCTGCATCTGCCTGCTGGAAAATCCGGAGGCAGGGCTCACTGAGCTGATGCAGCATGTCACCGGGCCGGACTTCCCCACCAAGGGCATCATCATGGGCCGCAGCGGCATACGCCAGGCCTACGCCACCGGCAAGGGGAAGATAGTGGTTAGGGCCCGCACCGAGTTTGAGGAGCACGGCCAGAACCGCATACGCATAATAGTCACCGAGCTGCCCTACCAGGTGAACAAGCGGCAGCTGATAAAGAACATCGCCGACCAGGTCCACGACAAGCGCCTGGAGGGTATCTCCGATCTGCGGGACGAGACGGACCGCAACGGCATGCGCATAGTCATTGAGCTGAAGCGGGACGCAAATCCCCAGGTAGTGCTCAACCGCCTCTTCGCCCAGACCGCCATGCAGAGCAGCTTCTCCGTGAACATGCTGGCCCTGGTGAACAACCAGAGCCAGCCCAGGATACTCTCCTTGAAGGAGATACTGGGCGAGTACCTGAGCTTCCAGGAGGAGCTGATAGTCCGCCGCACCAGATACGATTTGAAAAAGGCGGAGGAGCGGGCCCATCTGCTGGAGGGCCTGCTGATAGCCCAGGACAATATAGACGAGGTCATCCGCATCATCCGCTCCAGCTATGACGACGCAAAGCAGCGGCTCATGGAGCGCTTCGGCCTCAGCGAGGTCCAGGCCCAGGCCATCTGCGACATGCGCCTCATCTCCCTCCAGGGCCTGAACCGGGAAAAGCTGGAGGCGGAGTACAAGGAGCTGGAGGAGAAGATAGGCTATTACAAGAGCCTCCTGGCCGACCCGGAGAAGATAAAGGGCGTGCTGAAGGAGGAGCTCAGCGCCATAGGGGACAAGTACGGCGACGAGAGAAAGACCGAGATACAGGACGTGGCCGACGAGATAGACGTGGAGGACCTTATAGAAGAGGAGCAGTGCGTCTTCACCCTCACCCACGGCGGCTATATAAAGCGCCTGCCGGTGAGCGAGTACCGGGCCCAGGGCCGGGGCGGCAAGGGCATCCGGGCCATGGCCACCAAGGAGGAGGACTACATGGACACGGTGTTCACCGCCTCCACCCATGACTATATCCTCTTCTTCACCAGCAAGGGCCGGGTCTTCATGAAGAAGGGCTACACCATCCCCGAGGCCGGACGCAACGCCCGGGGCACCAATATCGTGAACATCATCCCCCTGGACGCCGGGGAGGAGCGGGAAAAGGTCAGCGCCATGATACGGGGCCGGGGCGTGGAGGAGGACAGTTACCTCTTCTTCGTCACCCGCAAGGGCACCGTAAAGCGCATGGAGCAGTCCGCTTTGAAGAACATCCGCTCCAACGGAATCCGGGCCCTGAGCCTGGAGGAGGGGGACGAGCTCATCGCCGTGCTCCAGACCTCCGGGGAGGAGAACATCCTCATTGCCACCAGAAAGGGCATGGCCTGCTGCTTTGGCGAAAAGGACGTGCGCCCCATGGGCCGTACCGCCGTGGGCGTGCGGGGCATAAAGCTGAGAGAGGGCGACTATGTTGTAGGGGCGGGCAGCTCCGGCAGCGGGGAGAGCCTGCTGAGCATCACCGAAAAGGGCTACGGCAAGCGCACCGCGCTGAGCGAGTACCCCGTCCACGGCCGGGGCGGCCTGGGCATAAAGAACTACAATGTCACCGAAAAGACCGGGGCCGTGGCCGACGTGAAGATGGTCAGCCCCGGGGAGGACATCCTGGTCATCAGCGACGACGCCACCATCATCCGCATGGGGGTGGACTCCATATCCCTGCTGGGCCGCTCAACCCAGGGCGTGCGCATAATGCGCCTGAGCGAAGGCAGCCGGGTCATATCCATAGAGAAGACCGACAGCGAGACCGAGGAGGATACCGCCGGGGAAGAGACGGCGGAGCCGGGAGACGAGGAGGAATAAACAGTGTATACCGGGGGAAGAAACGACAAGTCCAAAAACCGGAGCGGAGCTCTTGTCTATGTGGCAGTCTTCGTGCTGCTGATGCTCATCACCGGCGGCGCAGACGGCGCCCTGCTGGCCCTGATTATAGGGATACTGGTCCTGGCGGCCCTGGTCTACCTGGGCCTTCGCCTGGGGAAAAAGTATCTGAACAACAAGCAGGAGACTGCGCCCCGGGCCGGGAGGACCTACACCAACCACCATAACCACAAGCCCCGCTCCTACAACCCGGAGCAGATGCGGGACTTGGACAATGTGCGCCGCCTGCGCCAGCTGGACAGTTTCCTGGAAAACGGGCTCATAGACAAAAAGGAGTACAATGTGCTCCGCAGCAAGTATGAGCGCTACATGAGGGAAAATGAAAACAGTTGAGATATACACCGACGGGGCCTGCTCCGGCAACCCGGGCCCCGGGGGCTGGGGGGCCATCCTCCGCTATAAGGGCATGGAGAAGGAGCTCTCCGGCGGGGAGGCCCTGACCACCAACAACCGCATGGAGCTCACCGCCGCCATAAAGGCCCTGGAGGCTTTGAAGGAGCCCTGCGCCGTGGAGCTCTACTCCGACTCCAGGTATCTGGTGGAGGCCCTGGAAAAGGGCTGGGCCAGGAGCTGGCGGGAAAAGGGCTGGGTGAAGGCGGACAAGAAGCCCGCCCTGAATCCCGACCTGTGGCAGAGGCTGCTGGAGCTGTGCGAAAAGCACAGCGTCAGCTGCCGCTGGGTGAAGGGCCACGGAGAAAATCAGTTCAATAACCGCTGCGACGCCATGGCCGTGGCCATGAGGGACAGCTTTGCAGGGTGATATTATGGAAAAAGATTATTTCGGCAACCCCTTTAAACTCTTCATGTCCTATGTGGCGGGACACAAGAAGCTCTTTGCCATAGACATGGGCTGTTCCCTGCTGGTGTCGGTCATCGACCTGGCCTTCCCCTACGTGTCCAGGATGTCCATGAACAGCCTTTTGCCCAACCGGCTATTTGCCCTGTTCTTCACCGTCATGGGCATCATGGTGGCGGCCTATGTGATAAAGGCCGCCCTCTACTACATAATCACCGTGGTGGGCCACAGGATGGGCGTGCTCATAGAGGCGGACATGCGCCGGGACGTCTTCACCCACATGCAGGATTTGTCCTGCAGCTTTTACGACAAAAACCGCACCGGCGTGCTCATGAGCCGCATCACCAGCGACCTGTTCGAGATTACGGAGCTGAGCCACCACGGGCCGGAGAACGTGCTCATCTGCACCCTCACCATAGTGGGGGCCCTGGCAGTGATGTTCACCATTGAGTGGCGCCTGGCTTTGACCTTGGCCATAGTGCTGCCCCTCTGCCTGTGGTTCACCCTGTCCCAGAGGATAAGGATGAAAAAGGCCAACATAGAGGTGAAGAAAAAGACCGCCGATATCTACGCCGCCATAGAGAGCAGCATATCCGGCATACGCACCGCCAAGGCCTTCGCCAACGAGGAGCAGGAGAGGCGGAAGTTCGACGAGGCCAACGCCATGTTCAAGGGGGCCAAGGTGGAGTATTACCGCACCATGGGCCTGTTCCAGAGCGGCATGGACTTCACCTGCTGCATAGCCCAGGTGCTGGTCATCACCGTGGGCGGCTTTTTGATAATGCAAAACTCCATGGACTATGTGGATTTGGTCACCTTCTCCCTGTATGTCTCCACCTTCATCTCCCCCATACGCAAGCTTGCCCAGTTCTCCGAGCAGTATATGAACGGCAGCGCCGGCTTCAGCCGCTTTATAGAGCTGATGCAGACCCGGCCCACGGTGGAGGATAAGCCCGACGCCATAGAGCTGGGGGAGGTCACCGGCCGGGTGGACTATGACAAGGTCTGCTTTGACTACGGCAACGGGGTGGAGGTGCTCAAAGACATAGACCTGCACCTGGAGCCGGGGAAGTGCCTGGCGGTGGTGGGCCCCTCCGGGGGCGGCAAGACCACCCTCTGCCAGCTGCTGCCCAGGTTCTACGACGTGTGCTCCGGCAGCGTGAAGGTGGACGGCATAGACGTGCGGGATATAAAGCAGAGCAGCCTGCGCCGGAACATCGGCATGATTCAGCAGGACGTGTTCATGTTCGCCGGCACCATCCGGGAGAACATCCGCTACGGCCGGCCCGACGCCAGCGATGAGGAGATAGTGGAGGCGGCGGTGAGGGCCCAGGTGCACAAGGAGATAATGGAGATGCCCCAGGGCTACGACAGCTATATAGGCGAGCGGGGAGTCATGCTCTCCGGCGGCCAGAAGCAGCGGATATCCATAGCCCGGGTGTTTTTGAAAAATCCCAAGATACTCATTCTGGACGAGGCCACCTCCGCCCTGGACACCGTCACCGAGCAGCGCATCCAGGAGTCCCTGGACGAACTGAGCCAGGGCCGCACCACCATCATCATCGCCCACCGGCTCTCCACCGTGAGGAATGCGGACATGATAGCCGTGGTGGAGGGGGAGCACATCGTGGAGATGGGCACCCATAAAGAGCTTATGGAAAAGGACGGGGAATACGCCCGCCTTTGCCGGGCCCAGGAGCTTAAATAAGGCGGGGCCTTTGCCCCAATACATATACCGGAGGAGAAAGCTATGCTGGATATGAGAAAAGGCGGCCACGCCGAGCTGGAGAAATATTACCCCCTGATGGAAATGGACTTTGACAGCGAGGAACTGCTGGGCAAGCTCAGCCTCCACCGGGCTTTGATGAACGGCACGGCGGAGCTGCTCATCGTCTACGAGAAGGAGAGCGGCCTGGACGTGGCCTATGCCCTCACCATAGTGAAGAACATCTACGGCTACGTGCTGCTCAAGTACATGGGCGTGCTGCCCTGGTACCGGGGCCGGGGCATGGGGGTGGAGACCATGCGCTTTATTAACCGCCGCTATGCCGACAGGCAGGGCCTCATAGCCGAGATAACGGAGTTCCCCGACGAGGACCAGGACCGGGTGAAAAAGCTCAAAAAGTTCTTTGCCCGCTTCGGCTATACGGAGCTGGACTGCCGCTGCCTCATAAGGGGAGTGAAGTCAAACGTCATGGCAAAGCCCCTGAAGTGCGCCGGGGATATAAGCCCCATAGTCCACCGGATACTCCCGGACTTCTACACCCGCTGCCTGAGCCCAAGGGCGGCGCACAGGATGCTGGACATCCGCCCGGCGGAAAAGGACTGAAAGACGGAGAAAAAGCTATAATTTGCGGAAAGCAGTCGAAAACCCGGGGAGACGGAACTGACCGTCTCCCCGGGTTTTGGCGTATTCGGTTTCATAGGGTGTAGTCCATGACCCCCAGACCCCGGGCAACTATGGTGATGAAGTCCTGGACATTGGTGACGATGGAGGTGGCGCTGAGGCTGCCCCGGTCCCGGAGCTTGTTCACCACGAACTCGTCGGCATCCACGGTGTAGAGGAAGAGGGGGCGCAGCGTCCCGTCGGGCAGGACACGGAAGGAGGGTGTCATGTTCCCGGCGGCTATGGTGTGGAGCATGGTGGCCAGGCAGATGACCGTGGTGGCCTCCCGGATGAGGGAGCGCATGGCCGAGGCCCCTTCGTACACGTCGGCATAGACCTCCGGCAGGGGGCCGTCGTCCCGGATGGAGCCGGTGAGGACGAAGGGCACGGAGTTTTTCACGCAGCTGTAGATTATGCCGTTGTCAATATGGTACTTGTCTATGAAGGCGGGGATTGAGCCGCAGGAGCGCACCTTGTTTATCACGTCCAGGTGATTGTAGTGGCCCTGGGGCTGGGGCTTCTGGGTGTAGATATCCTGGCCCAGGGCGGTGTGGAACAGGGCCCCCTCCAAATCGTGGACGGCCAGGGCGTTGCCCGCCAGGATGCCCTGGACATAGCCGTTGTCTATCATGCCCTCCATGGCCCGGCGGGCGTCGGCGTCAAAGGAGAAGGCGGGGCCCATGACCCAGATGACCTTGCCGCCGTGGGCCTTTTCATAGCGCAGCAGGCGGATGAGCCGGTCATAGTCCCGGGCGTAGGAGGTCTCCCGGCTGCGGCCCTGGCGGAAGACGAAGCTCTCCTTCTCGCCGCCGCCCTCCTCCCCAAAGCCGGTGGAGTGGAGGTAGATGCCCTCTCTGCCGTCCTCGCTGCGGCCCAGGATGACCCGGTCCCCCTTTTTCAGGTTCCGGCTCTCCACCACCGAAAGGCTGCCGTCAGCGTTCCAGACTATGCAGCTGTCCATCCGGCTCTCCTCCGCCAGACGCCAGCGGCCCTCCAGCTTCACGTACTCCGGGTACATGGAGGTGCTGTGGAAATTCTCCGGGGCCACCCCGTCCTTTTCCACTCTCTCAAAGGCGGCGTCGGGGGCCGAGACAAATTCCCGCCGGGAAAAATCCGGCGCCGTGTATTTGGGCATAATAAAATCCATGGCAAGACCATCCTTTATATTTCTTTGGAGCCATTATAACAGAAAAATCCTCCCGGCGAAAGGGGGAAAGTCCCCGAGGAAAAGGGGACCGGAAACGATTGAAATCTTAATAATTGGGTGCTATAATCAGCGCCATGGACATACTTGTAAACCAAATATTGGAGCATAAGGAAGCTGCCGCCCTCCCCTCCCTGCTGGAGAGCGGGGGGCTTCCTGCGCTCATTTCCGGCCTGTCCCCGGTGCACCGGGCAAACCTGGCGGCGGCTCTGGAGAACAAGCTGGACTTGCCCCTGGTGGTGGTCTGCCCCGACGACACGGCGGCGGAGAGCTTTGCCCGGGATTTGGAGGCCATGCTGGGCCGGGATGTGGACTGCCTCATCATGAGGGACTGGGTCTTCTACCGCACCGAGGCGGCCTCCCGCCAGGCAGAGCAGAAGCGCCTGGCCGCATTGTACCGCCTGGCCACGGGCAAGGCCCGGATAGTCGCCGCCTCCGTCACCGCCCTCATCCAGCGCTGCATGCCCCCGGAGACTCTCCGGCAGGCGGCCCTGGTGATAGAGGACGGAGGCAGCTGTCCCCCGGAGAAGGTGGAGCAGGCCCTGCTGCGCTGCGGCTACAGCCTCACCGACCAGGTGGAGGGCCCGGGCCAGTTCGCCCGCCGGGGCGGCATCCTGGACTTTTTCTCCCCCGGGGACCGGGAGCCGGTGCGCATAGAGTTCTGGGGGGACGACATCGACTCCATGGGCCATTTCGACACCGAGAGCCAGCGGCGCAGCGAGAGCCTGGAGAGCTGCTGCATCCTGCCGGCGGCGGAGACCCTGCCCTCCCTGAGCCCGGGAGGGGCGGAGGCCCTGGCCGGGGAGATAGAGAAGCTGGCGGAGAAATACGCCAGAAAGCGCAGCAGCGAGAACGCCGCCGCCCTGGCCGCCTGCATGCGCAGCGACGCCGAGGGCTTGAGAAACGGCCTGAGCATGAGCGACGCCGACCGCTACCTGCCCCTTATCTACCCCATGGCCAGCGGAGCGGACTATATACCTGAGGACGCCTTTGTGTTCCTGGACCAGCCGGGCCGCTGCGCCCAGCGGGCAAAGGAATATGTAAAGCAGCTGGGGGAGGACATTAGGGAGCTGCAGCGCCGGGGCCAGACCGCCCTGGGGGCGGAGGGCTTCGTCCTCAGCCCGGAGGCCCTGTTCAAAAGGCTGGAGGACTATCCCCTATACATGGCGGAGGCCTTCACCGTGGGCCGAAACCCCATAGCCCCAAAGACCCTCAGCAGCATCAGCGCAAAGCAGCTGCCCTCCTACGCCGGCTCCGCCCAGACCGCGGCGGAGGACGTAAACCAATACTTAAAGCAGAACTACTCCGTGGTGGTGCTCTCCGCCGACCAGCGCCGCTCCCAGGTGCTGCAGAATTTCTTTAAGGACCAGGGCATAGAGGCCCTGATATACCGGGAGCTGAAAAAGCTGCCGGAGCCGGGCCGCTGCTGCATAAGCCTGGGCTCCGTGTCCGCGGGCATGGAGTACCCGGCCTTGCGCCTGGCCATACTCAGCGACGCCCAGCTCCTCCGCCGAGGGGAGAAAAAGAAGCAGCAGCGCAAGCTCCCCCCGGGCCGCCAGCGGATAGACAGCTGCGCGGACCTGTCCGTGGGGGACTATGTGGTCCATGAGAACCACGGCATAGGCCGCTTTGCCGGCATCGTGAGGATGCAGGTGGACGGCTTTGACAAGGACTATATAAAGATAAACTACGCCGGGACGGACACCCTCTACGTCCCCGCCACCCAGCTGGACCTGGTGAGCAAGTACACCGGGGCCGGGGAGGAAAAGCCGGTGCACCTGAGCAAGATGGGGGGCGCCGACTGGGAGAGGAAGCGCAGCCGGGCCAAGGCCAGCGCCAAGGACATGGCAAAAAAGCTCATCGCCCTTTACGCCCAGCGCCAGCGCCTGCCGGGCTATGCCTTCTCCCCGGACAGCCAGTGGCAGAGGGAGTTCGAGGATAACTTCGGCTACACCGAGACCGACGACCAGCTCAGATGCACTGCCGAGATAAAGGCGGACATGGAGCGGGCCGTGCCCATGGACCGGCTCCTCTGCGGGGACGTGGGCTTCGGCAAGACGGAGGTGGCCCTCCGGGCGGTGATGAAATGCGTGCTGGACGGCAAGCAGGCCGCCATCCTGGTGCCCACCACGGTGCTGGCCCAGCAGCACTATCAGACGGCCTTGCAGCGCTTCTTCGGCTTCCCGGTGGAGATACAGCAGCTCAGCCGCTTCCGCACCGGGGCGGCGGCCAGCAAGACCCTCTCGGACCTGGCCAGCGGAAAATGCGACCTGGTGATAGGCACCCACCGGCTCCTCAGCAAGGACGTGAAGTTCAAGGACCTGGGGCTGCTGGTGGTGGACGAGGAGCAGCGCTTCGGCGTCAGCCACAAGGAGCACATCAAGGAGCTGAGCCGGGGGGTGGACGTGCTCACATTGTCGGCCACCCCCATACCCAGGACCTTGAACATGGCCATGAGCGGAATAAGGGACATGTCCACCATTGAGGAGCCTCCCGAGGACCGGCTGCCGGTGCAGACCTTCGTCATGGAGCACGACTGGGGCATAGTGGCCGACGCCATACGCCGGGAGATACAGCGGGGCGGCCAGGTCTACTATCTCCACAACCGGGTGGAGGACATAGAGCGCACCGCCGGGCGCATCTCCAAGCTCCTGGAGGGGGAGGTCACCGTGGGGGTGGCCCACGGTAAGATGGACAAGAACCAGCTGGCCTCGGTGATGGACGGCGTGGTCAGCGGGGATATACAGGTGCTGGTGTGCACCACCATCATCGAGACGGGCATAGACATACCCAACGTGAACACCCTGATAATTGAGGACGCCGACCACCTGGGCCTGGCCCAGCTGCACCAGATACGGGGCAGGGTGGGCCGCTCCACCCGCCGGGCCAGCGCCTACCTCACCTTCCGCCGGGACAAGGTGCTGACAGAGATAGCGGAAAAGCGCCTCAACGCCATACGGGACTTCGCCCAGTTCGGCTCCGGCTTCAAGATAGCCATGAGGGACCTGGAGATACGGGGCGCGGGAAACCTCCTGGGGGCGGAGCAGTCCGGCCACATGATAGACGTGGGCTACGACATGTATATGAAGCTTTTAAGCGAGGCGGTGCTGGAGGCCCGGGGCATAGAGCAGCCCCGGCGGGCGGAGTGCTCCGCGGACCTGGCGGTGGCCGCCAACATCCCGGACAGGTATATCCCCTCCCCGGAGCAGCGCATGGACATCTACCGGCGCATCGCCCTCATCCGCACGGAGGCGGAGGCGGACGACCTCACCGACGAGCTCATCGACCGCTTCGGCGACCCGCCCCCGGGGGTGAACGCCCTGATCCACGTGGCCCTGCTGAGAGGCGAGGCGGGGCAGGCGGGCATCAGCGACATCGCCCAGAAGCAGGGCTGTCTCCGCTTCACCGTGGAGAACTTCGACATGGAGAAGGTGTCGGAGCTCTACGCCCTGCCGGAGTATAAAGGCAGATTCAAGGTGGAGGCGGGCTCCAAGCCCTGCCTCAGCCTGAGGATAAAGGACAGAAACCGGGTCATCGACGAGGCCCGCCGCTTTGCCGCCCTCTGGGGCGGGGAGGGCGCCGCCCCCGTCGGGGCTCCGGAAAAGAAAGGACAGGAAAGATGAAAAAAACCGTCATTATTATTTTGGTGATATGCCTTGTCTTTGCCGCCGCCGCAGGCTATCTCCTGGGCAGGAAGGTGGTGGCCGAAGAGACCCAGCCCACCCAGACCCCGGCGGCCACGGCGGACAGCCAGGAGGCCAGCGGCGAGCCCATAGAGGCGGAGACTCTGGACTATGAGGCCATATACGCCCTCCATGAGCCGGAGGAAATCGTCATGCTCATAGACGGAGAGGAGATAAACTGGGGCGAGTACTTCAGCTGGCTGTACATGAGCGCCATGCAGACCGAACAGTATTTCGTGGCCATGGCCAGCTACGGCGTGCCCATGAGCTGGAGCGACCCGGTGGGGGACGACGCGGAATACACCTACGCCGACGCAGCCCTGGACGGCGGGGAGAACACCCTCATCCAGATAATGGCGATCCAGGGCTTTGCCGACTCCAAGGGCATAGTCCCCTCCCAGGAGACCTTGGACTCCATAGCCGAGCAGGTGGAGAGCGACATGACAGCCACCGTGGGGGAGGAGGGCAGCGAGGAGGATTTCCAGGCCTATCTGGACAAGCTCTACCGCAGCCGGGAGGCCTATGACCGCACCCTCATGGCAAACTATATAAACATCCAGAACTTCTCCGAGACCTACGGATTGAAGGGGGAGAAGGTCAGCGACGAGCAGGCCCTGGCCTATCTGGAGGAAAACGGCTATGCCTACGCAAACCACATCCTCCTGGCCACCATGGACCTGACTACCGGGGAGGCCCTGGAGGAGGAGACCCTGGCGGAGAAGAAGGCCCTGGCAGAGAGCCTGGCGGCGGAGCTGCAGGCTATCACCGACCCTGAGCAGCTGGTGGAGCGCTTCAAGGAGCTGAAGGAGGAATACTGCGAGGACACCGGCAAGACCGCCTATCCCGACGGCTATGTGTTCCTGCCCGGGGATATGGTGGAGGAATTTGAAAACGCGGCCCTGGCCCTGGAGGAATACCAGGTGTCCGAGCCGGTGGAGTCCCCCTACGGCTACCACATAATCCTGCGCCTGCCCCTGGAGGCGGACTCGGTCATCGCCTATTCCAGCACCGGAGAGACCATGACCGCCCGGGAGTACTGCGCCAACTACGACTACGCCAAGGAGCTGGACGCCTATCTGGCCGCCATGCAGGCGGAGTACGCCCCGGGCTTCACCCCCCCGGAGCTCAGCGACTATCTGGAGTGAGCCCAATTAAACAGCCCATAAAAGCGCAAGGTGGAAAGACTTTGCGCTTTCTTTATAAAGTATAAGAAAAAGCCTGTTGAAAAGGTGCTGAAGATAATATAGAATGTACGGGAAAACTACAGGGGAGAGAAGGGCCGGATATGAATTGGAAAAAAGCTGCGGCAGTTTTGCTGCTGCTGGGGCTGCTGACGGGCCTTGCCGGTTGTGGCGGGGGACAGGCCCCGGCGGCCCAGAGCCCGGAGACGGAGGCGGCCCTGCCTGCCCCGGCGGCCCTGACGCCGGAACCCACGCCCCCGCCTACCCCTGAACCCACTCCCCGGCCCCCGGTGCCGGAGACCATAGAGGAGGCCTGGTTTGACGACGCCCTCTTTATCGGGGATTCCATCACCGGCATGCTCAGCTCCTACACCCTGATAAACGGCGGTCTGGGGGAGGCCACGGTGGTCTACGCCAACAGCTATTCCTGCCACGGCGCAGTGGAGGAGGATCTGAAGCTCAGCTACCGGGGGGAGAAGCTGAGCATGGCGGAGCTGGTGGAGGAGACCGGGGCGGGGAAGGTCTTTTTCCTGCTGGCCATGAACGACCTGAGCCGCACGCCGGAGCAGATGACGGACTGCTGGGCGACGGTGCTGGAGGACATCCGCAGCCGCTGCCCGGACACGGAGATCTTCATCCAGTCCGGCACCCCCCTATTCACCGAGACGGGATACCTGAACAACGACAATGTGGAGCTTCTGAACGAGGCTTTGAAGGACTTCTGCCTGGAAAAGGGCTGCGTCTATGTGGACATAGCCCGGGGATTGAAGGACGAGGAGGGGAACATGCAGGGCCGCTTCAGCCTGGACTACGCCCACTTCAACGGCGAGGGCTGCAAAGTGTGGATAGAGGCCCTGATGGACAGGGACAACTACTATTATTCCCAGGATTTGGAAATTGAGGAGGAGACATGATGAAAAGGACGAAGAGAATTACCGCGGCTCTGCTGAGCCTGCTGCTGGTCTTGGGCCTGGCGGCCTGCTCCGGCGGGGACAAGGCGGATTTTGAGATGGACGTGGAGCAGGTCTATGAGGAGCTGGCCGCCCTGCCGGACATGCCCGCCCTGATAGTGCTGCCGGAGGACAAGGCCCTGGACTTCCTGGGCCTGGATTACTCCCAGTGCCTCCAGGCCGTCACCGCCATCAGCGCCATGAACATCCAGGCCGACGAGATATGGCTGGTGGAGGCAAAGGACAGCAGCGCCGCCGCCGAGATAGAGGAGCTGGCCCGCTCCCGGGTGGAGCAGCGGATGCAGGAGTTTAAAAACTACGCCCCGGACCAGTATCAGGTGCTGGAAAACGCCGCTATTCTCCGGGAGGGGAACTATGTGGTGCTTTTGGCGTCTCAGGATATAGAGACTTTGAAGGCCGCCTTCGACAAGGCGGTGGGTATAGAATAAGAGTCCGGGGGCCTGGAGCCCCCGGCTTTTGTAGGGAGAGATAGTTCTGGTATTTTCAAGTAACGTTTTTCTGTTTGCCTATCTGCCGGCGGTGCTGCTGCTGTATTATCTCTGCCCCCGGCGGGGGAGGAATCTCCTGCTCCTGGCCGTGAGCCTGCTGTTCTACGGCTGGGGGGAGCCGGTGTATCTGCTGCTGATGCTCTTCACCATAGCCCTCAACTACCTGGGGGGACTGCTGATAGAGCGGCACAGGGCCTCGGCAAAGAGGGCAAAGCTCCTGCTGGCCCTGACGGTGGTTTTGAACCTGGGCCTGCTGGGCTTTTTCAAATACACCGGCTTTCTCCTGGGGAGCCTGAAGGCCCTCGTCCCGGGCCTGGCCTCCTTTAAAGTGCCGGAGATAGCCCTGCCCATAGGCATCTCCTTTTACATCTTCCAGTCCATGAGCTACACCATAGATGTGTACCGCCGGGACGCCCCGGTGCAGAGAAACCCGGTGGACTTCGGCACCTACGTGTCCATGTTCCCCCAGCTCATCGCCGGGCCCATAGTGAAGTACAAGGACGTGGCGGAGCAGCTGGGCTCCCGGCGGGAGACTGTGGAGAAGTTTGCCTCCGGGATGAACATCTTCATCATCGGCCTGGGGAAGAAGCTGCTGCTGGCAAACCAGATGGGCCTGCTGTGGGAAAATCTCAGCGTCTCCGGGGGCACGCTCTCCGCCTGGGTGGGCATGCTGGCCTACACCCTGCAGATATATTTCGACTTCTCCGGCTACTCGGACATGGCTATAGGCCTGGGGCGGATGCTGGGCTTCGAGTTTCTCAAGAACTTTGACTATCCCTACATATCCCGCAGCATCACCGAGTTCTGGCGCCGCTGGCACATAAGCCTCTCCACCTGGTTCAGGGAATATGTGTACATCCCCCTGGGGGGCAACCGCCGGGGCCTGGGGCGGCAGCTGCTGAACATCTTCATCGTCTGGGCCCTCACCGGCCTGTGGCACGGGGCCAGCTGGAACTTCGTGCTCTGGGGCTTGTACTACGCCCTGTGGCTCACGGCGGAGAAGCTGTTCCTGCTGAAGGGATTGGAAAAAGTCCCCTCAGCCCTCCGCTGCCTGGGGGTGCTGCTGGCGGTGGCCCTGGGCTGGATGCTCTTCTATTTCACCGACACCGGGGAGCTCTTCGCCTTCCTGGCCCGGCTCTTCAGCTTCAGCGGCGAGGACGTCTACAGCCGGAACATGATACTGGCCTATCTGCCCAGTCTGGCCTTGGCCGCCTTTGCCGCCACCCCGGCGGGAAAGCTCCTGTACCACAAGCTGGACGGCAGGCCCGGCCAGGGGGCGCTCCAGGTCCTGGGCCTGGGGGCCGTCTTCCTGCTCTGCGCCGCCGCCCTGGCCAGCCGGAGCTACAATCCCTTCATCTATTTCAGGTTCTAGGAGGCGGAGTATGAGAGAAAAATTCAAAGAGCGCATGCTCTGCCTGCTGTTCCTCCTGGCCCTCTTTGCCATGGCGGCCCTGTTTTTGCTGCTGCCCAAGGAGGACTTCTCCCAAAAGGAGAAGCGCTACCTGGAAAAGCCGCCGGAGCTGAGCTGGGAGAGCCTGAGCTCCGGGGACTTCGGGGAGAAGGCGGAGAAATACATGGCCGACCATCTGCCCTTCCGGGACTTCTTCGTGGGCCTGGCCGCCAATGCCGACAGGCTTATGGGATTGCAGGTCACCAAGGATATCTATGTGGGCGAGAGCGGGCGGCTCTATGAGGCCCCCTGCCGGGCGGACGAGGCCGCCACGGCGGAGCACATGGAGTACATCAACGCCTTTGCCCAAAAGCTGGGCCGGGAAGTGGACTTCATGCTGGTGCCCTCGGCGGGCTACATGATGCAGCAGGATATAAAGGGCCTTAAAAACCCCTATATGGACGACGAACTGATAGCCTCCGCCTACGCCATGGCGGGGGAGAATGTGCGCTGCATAGACTTGCTGGAGACCTTCGGGCAGTCGGACAGAGAGCGGCTCTACTACCGCACCGACCACCACTGGACCGGCTACGGGGCCTGGCTGGCCTGCGGGGAGTATATGGCCTCCCTGGGCCGGGAGGGCCGGGCGGAGGCCGACTACAGCCTGAGCTATATCCCCGGCTTTTACGGCACCACCTATTCCCGCAGCTGCCTGTGGCAGTACCCGCCGGAGGACATGGAGGTCTGGGACGACGGGGGGACTTACACCGTCACTTTCTCCGACCGGGAGGGGGAATTTAATAGCCTGTTCTTCCCGGAGCGCCTGGAGGAGCCGGACAAATACACCTATTGGCTGGACGGGAACCACCCCCTGGTGCGCATTGAAAATCAGGACCCGGAGGCGGAGGGCAGCCTGCTGGTGATACGGGACTCCTATTCCAACTGCCTGGGCTGCTTCCTGGCCGGGAACTACAAGACCGTGGTGCTGGCGGACCTGCGCTATTATAAAGAGCCCCTGTCCCGGCTGTATGAGCAGGAGGGCTTTGATGATGTGCTTGTCGCCTATTCCCTGGGCAACTTCCTCACGGACAACAACTTCATCTGGCTGGAGTGACAATAAGAAGACGCTGTGACGAAAAATCACAGCGTCTTTTTTATCTTTCCCACTATATATATGGAAGGGATGAAGATAAAGGCGAAAACGAGGTTTATCAGGGGGATGAGCTTTTCCGACCAGAACTCCAGGCCCAGGGCGTCCCGGCCTATGAGCAGGGAAAGGGCCATGGCGGCCAGGGCCGTGGGCCAGATGAGCCAGCGGCCCCGGCCCATATCCCTGAACCGCTCCCCCCGGTAGAGGGGGTCCAGACCCAGGCAGAGGCGCAGGGAGTACTGGGCGGCATAGAGAAAGACGGACACCAGCAGAAAGTCCGGGAAGAGCCACAGCATCACCACCAGGGCCTCCACCCGCTCCACGGTGTGGAAGAAGACCAGGTTTCGCACCATGATGAAAAAGGGGAGGCTGAGCCGGGAGCTGAGCTCCGCGCCGAACATGCCTACCACCGCCAGACACAGCAGGCTCATCAGCAGCACCATGGCCGCCAGCCACAGGCTGCCCTGCCGGGCCCGGCCCGGCTCCTTGGGGCAGAGGCCCTCGATAAAGCACACGGCGTAGGCCCCAAAGGCCAGCACGTCTATGGCGGCCAGGGAGCCCAGAGCCGCGGGGAGGGCGTCGTCCACGGTGACGGGCAGGAGATTGGAGGGCTCCAGGGAGCCCAGGGAGAAGAGGAAGATAAGCAGCAGGGCGCCGATGAGCAGGGGGCTTATCAGCATGGCGGAGCGGACGACGGAGCGGGGATTGCCCAGGGCCGCCGCCAGGCACACCAGGCCCAGCCCCAGAGTGAAGACCCAGGGGGAGCTGTCCGGATAGACGGTGACTATGAGCCGGTCCGCCCCGGAGCGGAGGATGAAGCCGGAGTAGAGGACGAGCCAGGCGGCGGTGAGGGCCAGGGCGGCCTTCCCCAGGCGCGGCCCCAGACAGCGGAGCACCAGCTCCTGGAGGTTCTCCCCCTCCCGGCGGCAGTCCATGAAATCGGATATGAAATACATGTACAGCAGCATGGGCAGGGCCGCCAGAGGCGCCGTCAGCCATACGGCCCGGCCCGCCTGCTCCGTGGCGGCGGATACGAAAATGCGCAGGGAGGGTACCAGCAGCATCAGCGTGGCCAGGGTGAAGAGCTGCCGCCGGGTGATCTGTGTGGATCTGTTCACGTCTATGCTTCCTTCCTGTCGTTGGTGTGGCTCAGGCGGCCGCTGACGCTTATCTGCAGCTCCAGGGAGGGCAGAACATCGACAAAGTCCTGCTCCATGAGCCGGTAGTTCTCCGGGGAGCTGCGCTCCACCAGCCCCGCCAGGCCCAGGAAATCCGCCTTCAGCTGCATGGAGCTCTGGAGCAGAGCGCTCAGCTGCTCCGACACAGCGGCCTCCAGCTGCCCGGTGAGCCGGTTTATATATTCCTCCGTCCCGGCGGCCCGGGAGGCGCCGGACTCCGTCACAGAGGCGGTGACCTCCACCTGCAGCTCCAGGCCCCGGAGCTCCCCGGGCCCGGCCCACACCGGCTCCAGCCGGGCGCTGCCTTCATAGACCTCCAGGGAGCAGGGCTTGCCCTCCGGGTCCTCCAGGGCGATGAAGCTTATGGGCACGCTGCCGGTCATCAGGCCCACCGCCACCGCCAGCTCCGGCTCCAGATATTTGCACAGCTGCCCCTCCCTTATGACGGCGTAGCCCGCCATGCCCGCCATCAGGGGCTTGTCCTCCCCGGCCTCCTCCGGGGAGGCTTCGGAGCCGCCCTCTTCGCCGCCCTGGGCCTGCTCCTGAGCGCCCTGCCCTTCCTCCTCCCCGGCTTCGCCGCCCCGGGGCGGGGTGGACTCGGAGCCGGGCTCGCAGCGCACGGCGCAGACCAGGGCGCTGCCGTAGCGCTCCAGGGAGCTTATGGTGTCGGCCACGGTAAAGACCTTACTGTCGCTGCCGGTGGCAAAGCTCTGATACACCGCCTGCATCACCTCGGAGATGCCCCGGCTGCCGTCCCCCACCTCCATCACCGCCTGCTCCGCCGTACCCTCCCGGACTACATACAGGGGGATGTCTATGCGCAGCTCCGGGGACTGGCAGAGGTAGTCCAGCAGACCCTCCATGTCCTCCGCCGCGGCCTCGCCGATGAGTATGTGGTTGACGTGGGAGAAGAAGATCTCCTCCTCGTAGGACAGCTCATAGGCCCGGTCTATGGCGGTGCTCACGGTGCCGCCGGAGGCGCTCATCCGCCGGGGAGCGGAGCCGGAGGCCTCCGCCGCCGCGGCCATGGAGACTCTGACGCCCCCCTCCTCCTCCCGGTCCAGGCCCATGGTCTGCACCACCAGCAGCTGCTGTATCTCCCGGTAGTTGCTTTGTATGCCGCCGCAGCCGGCCAGGCCGAGAAGAGAAGATATTACAATAAGGATGGATATACAGCGTTTCATTTTTGCCGCCTCTTGTCGGGAGTGTTCAGATTGGGGTCCCGGTATTTGTCCAGGGGCTTGGGCAGCCGCAGCAGCAGCCGCAGCAGGGGGAAGGGCCTGCCGTCGGTCATGGGCGCGGTGTAGCTGAGGCCGAAGCTGTCTATGGAGGAGACATGCAGCAGGAAAAGGCAGATGACCAGGCCCACCCCGAAAAGCCCCGCCGCCAGGGCGGCTATCACCAGGGCCAGGCGCAGCAGCCGCACCACCGCCCCCAGGTCCTGGCTGGGCAGGGTGTAGCAGGCTATGCCGGAGGTGGCCACCACGATGATGGCTATGGGGGAGACCACCCGGGCCTCCACCGCCGACTGGCCCACGATGAGGGCCCCGATGATGGACACCGTGTCCCCTATGGGGTTGGGCAGGCGCAGGCCCGCCTCCTGCAAAAGCTCAAAGGCTATGAGCATGCCTATTATCTCCAGGGCCGTGGAGAAGGGCACGTTCTTCTTGGCCTCGATTATGGACAACAGCAGCCGGGTGGGTATCATCTCCTGGTGGTACATGGCCACCGCCACATACAGGGCCGGAAGGAACACCGCCAGCAGCAGGGACAGATAGCGCAGCAGAGTGAGGGCGGTGGAGACCAGGTAGTTTTTGCTGCTGTCCCCGGTGACCTGCATGAAGTCCGCCAGGGAGGCGGGGAGGATGAGGCCCAGGGGCAGCCCGTCCACCAGCAGTCCCACCCGCCCAGCCATCAGCTGCATGGCAAAGCGGTCCGGCCGCTCCGTGTGCAGCAGCTGGGGCAGGGGGGAGCGGGGTGAGTCCACGATGTACTCCTCCAGTGTGCCGGTGGCCAGCAGGGCATCCACGTCCAGCCCGTCCAGCCGCCTTGCCAGCTCCTCCACCGTGGCCGGGTCCGCTATGCCGTCCATGAACATCATGGACAGGCGGGTCTTGCTCTTGCGGCCCACACTGCTCTCCACCAGCTTCAGCTTGGGGGAGCAGATGCGCCGGCGCACCAGGGCGGTGTTTGTCCGCAGGGTCTCCACAAAGGAGTCCTTGGCCCCCTTCAGGGATTTCTCCAGGGTGGGCTCGGAGATGCTGCGCACGTTGGAGCTGCGCACCTCAAAGCACACCGCCCGGTTTATCCCGTCCAGGATGACGGCGCAGCTGCCGTGGCTCAGCTCGTTCACCAGCTCATCCATGGTGCCGCAGTCCCTGGCGGAGTAGCTGTAGGCGGCGCCCTGGAGGATGTGCTCCAGGCACTGCTGCTGGCTCTGTATATGGGGATTGCGCCCGGCCTGGGTGAGGGGGCGGATTATCTCCTCCGCCACCGCCGTGCCGGAGACCAGGCCGTCCAGCCAGCAGACCTTCAGGCTTATATTCTGTTCCAGACCCAGGATTATCTCCCGGCTCTCATAGTCGCCGCAGCGGGAGAAGATGTCCTTCAAGTTCTCCGAGCTGACAAGACATTTGTACTCCGGCAGCTTCTGTCTGTGATAGCCCCGGGCGCTGTCATATGAATTGGTATACATGTTGTGTAGTATGTCCAGTAAATTGCGCAATATTTAGAGCCGAAAAAAAAGACCGGAAAAAATCAAAAAAACTGTTGACAAAGGAAATTTCCGGTGGTATATTAGCAAAGCGCCTTGAGGGAGAGCCAAGAAATTGGCAGTTAGTGGCAAAAAGAAATTGCAGAATTTCAAAAAAGCTATTGACAAGCTCCTTCAAACGTGCTAAAATAATCAAGCTGTCCCGGAAAAAGGGAGCTAGCTTGTGTACCTTGAAAATTGAACAATGTAAGAACAGCTTATGCAAATAAGCACCAGAAAAGGGTTCTTTAAAAGTCTGAAAAGACAAAAGATTCTTTTGAGAGCTGGAAAGCTTCAATAGATTTTAACAGGGCTAGGTCCTGTTGAGATACAATATATTGAGAGTTTGATCCTGGCTCAGGATGAACGCTGGCGGCGTGCCTAACACATGCAAGTCGAACGAAGCAGCAGAGACGGAGATTCGTCAAAGCCTCTGCTGACTTAGTGGCGGACGGGTGAGTAATGCGTGAGCAACCTGCCTTTCAGAGGGGGACAACAGTTGGAAACGACTGCTAATACCGCATAACATATTTTGGGGGCATCCCCGGGATATCAAAGGAGCAATCCGCTGAAAGATGGGCTCACGTCTGATTAGCTAGTTGGTGGGGTAACGGCTCACCAAGGCTGCGATCAGTAGCCGGACTGAGAGGTTGAACGGCCACATTGGGACTGAGATACGGCCCAGACTC
>DBFSDV010000010.1:0-30043 GCA_048417135.1 Candidatus Limivicinus sp.
GGCCAGAGCCGCATACAGGCTTGCGCACACACCCACCACATACTGGCCTGCAGCGCCTATATTGAACAGACCCACCTTATAAGCGAAAAGCACGCTGAGAGCGCACATAAGCAGGGGAGCAGTCTTCACCAGAGTATTTCCGAAGTTCTTTAGCCGAAGAGCCGCTTTGGAGTAGTGCATGAAGTTTTTCATGACCTCCATAATGGCATCCCAGGCTCCCGAGGGATTAATGAACAAAAGCACCATGTAGCCAATAAGCATGCCCAGCACAATGCACAGCAGGGAAGCTATGAGGGACTGGACAGCGTTATATTTAAGGATGTTCTTTTTCTCCTTCATGCCTGCACCCCACTTCTCTTTGCCCCGGCCATGTATAGGCCAAGCTCTTCCTGAGTGGTCTTCTTCGGGTCGAGTTCACCCACGAGTTCGCCCTCATACATCACCAGAATACGGTCGGGCACATCCATAACCTCGTCCAACTCCAGGCTTATCAGGAGCACAGCCTTGCCGGCATCCCTCTGAGCCACAAGTTTATTGTGTATGTATTCTATTGCGCCCACGTCCAGACCGCGGGTGGGCTGAACCGCCACCAGAAGCTCCGGGTTCTTGTCTATCTCTCTGGCCACAATAGCCTTCTGCTGATTACCGCCGGACATGCTGCGGGCTATGGTGACGGAGCCCTGTCCGGAACGCACATCGTACTGTTCTATAAGCTTATCGGAATAGGCCCGGATATTTCCCCGGCGGAGAAAACCTGCCTTGCTTGTAAATTCCGGCTCGAAGTAGCGCTGGAGGATCATGTTGTATTCCAGGGGGTAATCCAGCACCAGGCCGTGCTTGTGCCTGTCCTCGGGAATATGGCTCATTCCCATTACGCTGCGCTTGCGGATGGAGGCTCTTGTAATATCCTTCCCGCAGAGGCTTATTTTGCCCTCTCTGACGGGCTCAAGCCCCGTTATGCCATAGACAAGCTCGGTCTGTCCATTTCCGTCTATCCCGGCAATGCACACTATCTCCCCTGCCCGAACCTTGAAACTGACATTTTTTACTGCATTATTCTTATGCAGTTTGGAAGCGATGGATACATTTTCAAGCTCCAGCACCACATCGCCGGGTTCGCTGTCGCCCTTCTCAACATGAAAGCTGACATTGCGGCCCACCATCATTGAGGACAGTTCCTCCACCGTGGTAGCCTTTGTCTCCACCGTACCCACGCATTTGCCCTTGCGCAGAACTGTACAACGGTCTGCAACGGCCATAATCTCTCCCAGTTTGTGGGATATGAAGAGTATGCTCTTGCCTTCGGCGGCAAGATTCTTCATTATCTGCATCAGTTCTTCTATCTCCTGGGGGGTGAGCACTGCCGTAGGCTCGTCAAAAATCAGGATCTCATTCTCCCGATAGAGCATTTTGAGGATTTCGGTACGCTGCTGCATACCAACAGTGATATCCTCTATCTTTGCATCCGGGTCCACATGAAGGCCATATTTTTCACTCAAGGCCAAGACCTTTTCCCTGGCTTCCTTCTTCTGAAGAAAGCCAAACTTGTTTGGCTCTACGCCCATGATGATGTTGTCAAGCACGGAAAAACATTCCACCAACTTGAAGTGCTGATGTACCATCCCTATGCCAAGGGCATTGGCATCGTTGGGGTCTTTTATTTTGACTTCTTTACCGTCCTTTTTTATAATACCTTCTTCCGCCTGATACAGGCCAAACAGCACGCTCATAAGTGTGGATTTGCCTGCGCCGTTTTCTCCCAAAAGTGCATGAATCTCCCCCTTCCTCAATTGAAGGGTTATGTCATCGTTAGCTACTATACCGGGAAATCTCTTGGTAATGTTTAGCATTTCTATTGCGTAGGGTTCCAAGCTTTGCCCTCCTTCCGTTTTAATGGCCCGCCGCTTAAAAGTTCAATGCGGGGACGGAAACCATAACGTAATCAGTATACTATAAGTTTCAGCAGAAATCAAATAATATACAGGAAAAATGCGCAAAAAGGACAGGCCGGAAGCCTGTCCTTTTCATTGTGAGTTTAGCTTTAATTACTTCAGGTTGCCCAGGTCGTTCACAGTAACAACAGTAGCGAGATCGGCAGCTGCAACGGTAGTGTCGTTGGAGACGGTGATCTCACCGTTGTACAGAGCCTTGACCAGTGCAGTGTAATCATCGGCAGTAAAGCCGTCGGCAAACTGGGTGGTCATGGGGATCTGAACGAAGTTTTCTTCAGGATTTTCAGAGACAAGGCCAAGAGTGTCGATAACGCCGCCCTTGAACTCGCCGGCCACAACGGCAGCAAGCTCAGCCTTGACAGTGGGTGCAAGACCCTTCATAGCGGAGGTGATGGTCATACCCTCGCCGTAAGCGCCGTCTATGATGCCGGACTGGTCAACGTCAACGCCGATGAGCTTGCCGTCAACCTTTGCGGCAGCCTCAGCTGCAGAGGTGTAAATGCCGCCGCCGCAAGCAAAGACGACTTCGATACCGGAACCATACCAAGTGTCCATAGCGGCAGTGATGTCAGCATCGCCATAGAACTGGTTGCCGTATGCATAGTTGACAGTGACGTCGGTCAGGCCCAGCTCAGCCGCTGCTGCATCTACACCCTGAACAAAACCGTAACCATAACGGACAACAGCAGGGACAGCCATGCCGCCCAGGAAGCCCAGGCTCTTGTAGCCAAGCTTGACAGCTGCATAGCCAGCCATGTAGCCGCACAGCTCTTCCTGGTACACTGCGCAATAGAGATTTTCAGGGACAACATAGTCCTCCCCCAGATCGCCGGAACCGACGTCAAGGGCAATGAATGTCACTTCAGGGTAGAACTCAACGGTGGACTTGATGGCGTTTGCAAAGGCATAGCCCGGCATAACAACAACATTGTATCCCTCATCGATAGCAGCCTCGATCTGAGCGACACGGTCTTCATCGGAGTCGGAGGCGGGCTTGAAGTAGCTGAACTGAAGGCCGTTGGCTTCACAGAACTCCTTGCAGGCCTCATAAGTGGTCTGGTTGAAGGACTGGTCTGTGATATCGCCATAGTCTGTAATCATTGCTACCATGTAGGCTGCAGCTTCTTCTGCGGCTTCCTCGGCGGGAGCCTCGGCGGCAGCGTCCTCAGCGGGGGCTTCGGCGGTATCCTCGGCGGCGGGCTCGCTGGAGCCGCAGGCGCAGAGAGCGAATACCATGCAAAGAGCCAGCAGAAGTGCGAGAATCTTTTTCATGTGTTTTCCTCCATAATTTTTTTATGTGTAGTGACGTGTGCTTTCCACACACGTGGGATTATATCACGATGCCGCCGGTCAATCAAGCTTATAATTGTCAAAAAGGCGGCTTATTTATGACCTCGTCATTAATTATTCTGCCCGGGGCCCCGGCGGCTCCCCCGGTCTCAGAGCCCGGCCATCTTCACCGCCGTGTCCAGGGCTATCTCCATCATCTGGGTGAAGGAGTTCTGCCTGTCCTCAGAGCTGAGATACTCCTGGCGGTACAGGTGGTCGGATATGGTGCAGATGCACAGGGCCCGCTTGCCCGCATAGGCGGCGTTGCAGTAGAGGGCGGCGGCCTCCATCTCCACGGCCATGACGCCCATGCGCTTCCACTGGTCGTTGCCCTCCATCCCGGGGGGATAGTAGAAATTGTCGGCGGAGAGGATGTTGCCCACCTTCATATCCACCCCGTGCTCCTTGGCCGCCTCCACGGCCTTGCTCAGCAATGTGAAGTCGGCTATGGGGGCAAAGGTCCCTTTCAGGTCAAAGGACTTAATGTAATTGGAGTTGGTGCAGGCGGCCTGGCCGGCCACGATATCCATCAGCTTCAAATCGTCCCGGAAGGCCCCGGCGGAGCCTATGCGGATTATATTGTCCACATCGTAGAAATTGAACAGCTCCCAGCTGTATATGCCTATGGCGGGCATGCCCATGCCCGAGGCCATCACCGTCACCGGCACGCCCTTCCAGGTGCCGGTGTGGCCCTGGACGCCCCGGATATTGTTCACCAGCACAGGCTCCGTGAGGAAGGTCTCCGCAATGAATTTGGCTCTCAGCGGATCGCCGGGCATCAGCACGGTCTTGGCTATCTGCTCCTTTGAGGCGGCTATATGGGGAGTAGGTACGGACATTATTCAAACACCTCCGATAATTTTATGATTTAAACTGCATCCGTTTCTTTGAATTATAAAGTAGAAAAATGTAAAAGTCAAATTGAAACGGGGCGGAGTATATGTTAGAATAGCCTTTGAGAGAAATAAACAGGGGGTATACCCATGGACGAAGTCATGGTCATAGGCATAGCCGGAGGCACCGGCAGCGGCAAAACCACCATCACCAAAAAACTCATGCAGCGCTTCGGCGGGGACGTCTCCGTCATCTACCACGACAACTACTACAAGGCCCACCACGACATGAGCTATGAGGAGCGCGCCAAGCTCAACTACGACCACCCGGACTCCTTCGATACCGAGCTGCTCATCCAGGCGGTGAAGGATCTGAAGGCCGGGCGCAGCGTCATCTGCCCCGTATATGACTACACCATCCACGACCGCTCCGACAAGGTCATAGAGGTCAAGCCCGCCCGGGTGGTCATCGTGGAGGGCATACTCATCTTCCAGAGCCGGGAGCTCTGCCGCCAGATGGATATAAAGATCTACGTGGATACCGACGCCGACGTGCGCATCCTCCGGCGCATAGTCCGGGACGTGCGGGACCGGGGCCGCAGCCTGGAGAGCGTGGTGAACCAGTACCTCACCACCGTAAAGCCCATGCACGAGCAGTTCGTGGAGCCCTCCAAGCGCAATGCCGACATCATCATCCCCGAGGGGGGCCACAACCAGGTGGCCATGGAAATGGTGATGGAGCGGGTCAAGGCCCATATTGACAGATTCAAGTAAAGAGGTTTTTTAAATGGCAAAGCTCTACTTCAAATACGGGGCCATGGGCTCCTCCAAGACCGCCCAGGCCCTGATAACCCGCTTCAACTACATGGAGCTGGGCATGAGCGTGTGGCTCATAAAGCCCAGCACCGACACCCGGGACGGGGCGGACATCATCAAAAGCCGCATAGGCCTGGAGGCCCGGGCCCAAATCATCACCCCGGAGCAGGATATAATCCGGGAATACCGGCAGGCTGGCCGCCACGACGTCATAATTGCCGACGAGGCCCAGTTCTTCACCCCGGAGCAGATAGACCAGCTGCGCTTTTTGGTGGACGAGGAGGATCTGCCTGTGCTGTGCTTCGGCCTGCGCACCGACTTTCTCACCCATCTCTTCCCCGGCTCCCGGCGGCTCATGGAGCTGGCCGACTCCATAACGGAGATAAAGACCGTCTGCTCCTGCGGCCGCAAGGCCACGGTGAACGCCCGGCTGGACAGTGAGGGCCGCATCCTCACCCAGGGGGACCAGGTCTTCCTGGGCGGCAACGACAGCTACATCGCCATGTGCCACAAGTGCTGGAAGGAAAAGATCAAGGCCCAGGAGCGGGTCTCCCGGGGCTGAGCATCCCTCTTTCCGTTAAATTATGCAAGATACAAATTCAGGCCCGGAGCGCAGCGCTCCGGGCCTGAACATTTTGCCGTCTTTCAGGGCTTTCCCCTGGGATATGGGGATTTATTTCTCCTGGGGCTCATCGGCCTTATCGGCATTGCCGTTCCTGCCCCGCTCCCGCTTTGCCTTGCGCCGGGCCTTAACTTTCCGGTACACCGGGCGGAAGATGAAGAAGAGCACCACAAGGACGATTATTGTGGGTATGGCGGAGACCAGGAACACCAGGAAGTCCTTGAAGAAGCTGCCCAGATTCTTAAAGGCTCCGGTGAGGGCCTGCCACAGCTCCTGGAGATAGCTCTGCTGGGGCTGGGGAGTGTACTCGCCCACCTCGTCCACGGTGACATAGAGGCTGCTGTAGCTCACCTGCCGGTCCCAGTTGGTGAGGCTGGACTGGAGGCTCTCTATCTGGTATCTGAGCTCCGTGAGCTTTTCCTCGATGGTGATGACGTCGCTCACCGTCTCCGCCTTTTCCATCATCTCCAGCAGCCGGGCTTCCTGGGTCTCATAGGCGGTGAGCCGGGCCTGGGTGTCATAGTACTGGGCGGTGACGTTCTCCGAATAGGTATGGGTGTAGGGCACGTTGCCCAGCTGGGAGAGGCTGTTCATCATGGTCTCGAACTTGTCGCTGGGGATGCGCAGGGTATAGGAGGCGCTGCGGTTGCCGGAATTGCCCCGGGAGATGCTGTAGTAATTGGCGCCGCTGAGGCTGCTGGACTCTATCCAGCCGCCGTACTGCTCCAGCATTTCCATGAGAGCGGCTATGCTCTCGTCAAAATTCAGGGTCTCCACCTGGGCCTCGCCGGAATATATTATCTTCTCCGGATTTATCTCCCCGGTCCCTGTCCCTGCCTCGCCGCCGGCCCCGTCTTCCTCCGCCTCGGCATAGTCGTAGTCGGCGGCGAAATTGCTGTAGGAGGCTAGGCCGCCGTAGCCGTTGTCCGCCGCTGCCGGGGCCTCCTGGCTAGACTCGGTGGTGGCAGCAGTGTCGCTGCCCTTGCTGCCGGCTCCGCAGGCGCAGAGGCTCAGAAGCATGAGAAGTGCCAGTATCAGTGCCAGTGTCTTTTTCATTTTTGCCCTCCGTTCTTTTTTGTTTTTTCCGGTAAATGTCCTCAATATTGCTGACGTTAATTTTTCTTAAATGTTTCAGCTTCCGTTTACAGGCCGGGAAAAATCTGTTAAGATGTTTATACACTGTATAGCTTTCAGGACGGGACCGGCGCTGCCGCCGGAGATTGGAGGAAAACTATGCCGGATACATACCTCGCCTTTGCCGCCCTGGTCATGACCATGGCCTGTCTGTCCCTTATGGGGCGCTTCATGCAGGCCACCCGCAGGGGGGACTATATCCGCTGCATCTGGTACAAGGGTGCCGCCTCCCTGTGCTTTGTGGCGGTGGGACTGCTGGGCCTGCTGCGCCTTGGGGATGCGGGCTACGGCTGGAAGGCTCTGGCCGGGCTCATCCTGGGTCTATGCGGCGACGAGCTGCTGGCCATGCGCTTTATCCGGGAGGAGAAGCACGACCTGTATTTCAGTCTGGGGGCGGTGGCCTTTTCCCTGGGCCACCTGCTGTTCATCTGGGCGGCCTTCCAAAGGGCCGGGAACATCCTGGGCTGGAGCCTGGGCATATTCGTCCTGCTGCTTCTATGCTCCGGCATCTACGCCAAGCGGAAGGAGAGCCACGCCGGGGACATGCAGCCCAAGGCCGTGGCCTATATAGCTCTGGTGTGCTTCATGGGGGCCTCCGCCTGCGCCGCCGCCATAGTCAAAACCGACCTGTCCTCCCTGCTCTTTGCCCTGGGCGGCCTGGGCTTCGTTGTAAGTGACAACATACTCTGCGCCCACTACTTCGGCAAGGACCGGCGCTTCCTGCTCAGCTGGCTCATACACATAAGCTATTACGGCGCCCAGCTGCTGATAGCCTGGAGCATATTCTTTGCCTGAGGGCGGAGCTCAGCCTTACGGCTCCTCTATGAGCTTTTCCACCACATACTGACACAGCAGCATCCCCGCCGTTGCCGGTACCCACACCAGCGAGCCGGGGATGCTTCTGCGTCCCGGGGGAGGGGCCTCCCGCTGCTCCGGCTCCATGGGCTCCTCGGGGCTGAAGACCACCGGGTGGTGCTCCACCCCCAGGCGGCGCAGCTCCTTGCGCACCACCCGGGCCAGGGCGCAGCCGTGGGTATCGGAAATATCTCCCAGCCGCAGCTGCATTGCATCCCGCTTGTTCCCTGTGCCCAGGGCGGAGACTATGGGTATGCCCCGCTCCCGGCAGCTGATTATCAGGTCCAGCTTACAGCTGACCAGGTCTATGGCGTCCACCACAAAGTCGAAGTCGGCCAAAAGCTCCTCCCGGCTCTCCGCCTCGTAGCGGGCGGTGAGGGCGCTTATCTCCGCCTCCGGGTTAATGTCCCTTATCCGCTCCGCCAGCACCCGGGCCTTGGGCCGGCCCAGCGTGGAGTCCAAAGCGCAGAGCTGGCGGTTGATATTGCTGAGGCTGACGCAGTCCTCGTCTATTAGCGTTAGCCTGCCCACGCCGCTGCGCCCCAGAGCCTCGGCGCACCAGGAGCCCACGCCCCCCAGGCCGATGACGGCCACATGGCTGCTCCTCAGCTTCTCCATGGCCCTCCGGCCCAGGAGCATCTCCTCTCTCAAAAATCTCTCGTCCATGATAACTCTCCGGTTTTACAAAACCCCCTGCCGGGCGGCAGGGGGGTTTTATTCCTTATTCTCAGCCTACAAAGCGCATGCCGAAGCCTTCCACCGGGGTGTAGCCGGCGGTGATATCCGTGAGCCACTGGCTCACGGCCTGGTTCTCCAGGTCGCTGCGGGCGATATAGTCGGCGTAGTTCTCGCCCTCGCCCACGTAGTACATCACGTGGTAGCCGGCGTAGCTGCTGCTCTCGCCGTAGACGATGGCGGTGTCTCCGCTCTTGTGGCCCTCAAAGCAGAACTTGTCGAACTCCTCCACCATCTGGCCCTTGGTGACGGCGTCATAGAGGCCGCCGTTGGTGTTGGAGCCGGTGTCTTCGGAGTACTCCTCCGCCAGAGCGGCAAAGCTCTCCTCGGTCTTGTCCCCGGCCTCGTACTCGGCCAGGATCTCCTCTGCCTTGGCAAGAGCCTCGGCCTTGGCCTCATCGGTGTACTCGCCGTTCTCGTCGGCCACGGCCTTCACCAGGATGTGGCGCACCTGGGCCATGTTATAGTCGTTGTCGTCCCGGGAGAGGAACACCACCACATAGTAGCCGCTGCCGGTGCTGTCGGCGCTGACGGTGGCGTCGCCGGCCTTACGGGCCGAGTCCATCATCCACTCCTTGTAGCTGCCCAGGCTGGCGCCCTGGATCTTGCCGGGCTGGGTAGAGGAGGCGCCCTCCACCTGGCTTGCCACGGCGGCGTCCAGCCGCTCCACATAGTCCTCTTCCTCGCCGGAGAGATAGGCCTCCAGGATGGCGTCGGCGGTATCCTGGGAGGCGGCCAGGGCCTCCTCGGTCACCTCGCTGCTGGTCTCCCCGTCTTCCCCGGTGACCTCGCTGGTCTCGGCAAGGACGTAGTAATAGGCGTAGTTGAAGTAGTCCTGCTCGCCCTCATAGGCGGCATAGGTCTCGTCTATCTCCTCCTGGCTGAACTCCAGGCCCTCGGAATACTCCGTCAGGGCCTTGCTGGCCAGGGTGGAGTCCCGGTAGGCGGCGCGGACCATGTCGGTGTCCACGCCGGGGCCGTAGTTTGCGGCAAAGAGATTGTCGGCGCTGGCATAGCCCTGGGCGGAGGCGTATTCCTCCATGCCGTCAAAATTGGCCTCCACGGCGTCCAGCTCCTCCTGGGTCAGCTCGATGCCGTTTTCGGCGGCATAGTCCCTCAGGGCCTTCTCCTGGACCAGGGTGGCCTCGGCGGTCTGGAGGAAGTAGTCCCTCCAGCTCATCTCCTCGCTGGCTATGGTGCAGGGCTGGTCGTCCAGGCCCTTGACGCCGGAGGAGGTGTCCAGCCCGAAGAGGGACACGTAACTGCCGTACTGGTTCACCATATAATAATACTGCTCGGCATAGTAATAGCTCATCTGGGAGGCGGAGTATTTCTCGTCGCCTATGGTGAGAGCGGTGGTCTTATACAGAAGATTGGAGTTGAGGAAAAATATAAAGGCTATGAGGAGAACGACCGCAATGGTGCCCAGGGTCCAGCGGCGCTTCTGCTTTGCCTTTTCCCTGGCTTCCTTCTCCATGGCCAGGGTCTTCTTGTCGGTGCCGGCCTGGCGGGCGGCCTGACGCAGTTTCTTTTCTGTTGATGCGCTCATAGTATGTCATCCTTCTCGCTCAATACTTTGATCTGTTATGTGCAGACCAAGGTATTATACCCCAAAAGTTTTCGCTATTCAAGGGAAAAACCTCGGTATTCCCGAAATATTCAAAGTATTTTCCGGCTTTGGGGCCCGATCTCCCCGGTTTTTTAACCTCCGGTTCATCTTTTTATACTGCATTTGACAGGGGAACGTGCTATACTGGCAGAAGTTCAAGGAAAGGTAAGCTCAATGAGAACACATCTTTGCTTAAAAATATCTCTGGCTGTCCTGGCCGTACTGCTGCTGATAGCCGCCGCAGCGGTGCTGGACAGCCGATACCGCATCCAGCTCAGCCATTACGAGCTGAGCTTTGCCAATCTGCCGGAGAGCTTTGACGGCTGCCGCATAGTTCAGATAAGCGACCTGCACGGCATGAGCTTCGGCCGGGACAACCGGCGCCTGGCAGAGCTCATACGCCGCCAGCAGCCGGACATCATAGCCTACACCGGGGACATCGCCGGGGCGGAGGGGGACCTGTCCGCCGTGGAGCCCCTGCTGAAAGAGCTGGAGGGCCTCTGCCCCGCCTACTACGTCAACGGCAACCACGAGTGGGCCGACGGCTGCGTAGACGAAATAGAAGAGCTCATGGAGCGCTACGGGGTGCGCTGCCTCAGCAACGAGATAGAGCTGCTGTACCGGGGGGAGGACAGCATAGCCATAATCGGGGCGGAGGACCCCAACGGCCGGGCGGACATGATGACGCCCTGGGAGCTGTCTTTGCAGGCCGGGGAGCTCTACTCCGGCAAGTTCATGCTCTGGCTTGCCCACCGGAACGACTATCTGAAAATGTACCCGGACATAGGCACCGACCTCATCCTCTGCGGCCATGCCCACGGGGGCATAATCCGCCTGCCCTTTGTGGGCGGGCTGCTGAACGTGAAACGCAGCCTGGGGGCGGAATACGAGGCGGGGCTCTATTACTCCCCCCATTATATAATGGAAGTGTCCCGGGGCCTGGGCAACTCCATACCCATCCCCAGACTTTTCAACCGGCCGGAGCTGGTCACCATAGAGCTGCACACAAAAGACTGAGAAAATTTTCCGTGGACAGTCATACTTTTCCTGGCCCGGGCATATACTGAAGATATGTTGAAAAAGATACAGGAGGTATTGCCCATGGAAATGGATATCGACGACATGATATTCGGAGACTGCGACCCCGGCCCCAGCAGCCGCTGAGGCTCGGAATATGGGCCCGGATGTCATTAAATTGCCACAAAAGGCGGGATAAGTCCCGCCTTTTTTCATTGCTTTTGTCCATTGAGTTTTCCACTCTCCGGTGGTAGCATATACGGCGCTCAAAAGGCCGGAGGCCCCGACGTCTCCGCCCTTTAAATTCTACCTCACAGGAGACAATATATGCACAGCACCGGCAAGCTTTCCAACGGAATAACCGAGGGCGCCATCTTTTCCCAGCTGCTGGTTTTCTTCTTCCCCGTCCTTCTGGGGACCCTGTTCCAGCAGCTCTACAACACCGTGGACGCGGTCATCGTGGGCCGCTTCGTGGGCAAGGCCGCTCTGGCGGCGGTGGGCGGCTCCTCGGCCCATATACTCAACCTTATAATCGGCTTCTTTACCGGCGTGTCCTCCGGGGCCGCCGTCATCACCTCCCAGTACTACGGGGCCCGGGATGACGAGGACGTGTCCCGCTCGGTGCACACCGCCTTCATCCTGGCCGCCGGCGGCGGCGCAGTGATGACGGTGCTGGGCCTGCTCACCGCCCCCTGGCTGCTGGAGATACTCAGCACCCCCCAGGACACCATGGCCGACTCCCTCGTCTACCTGAGGATAATCTACATAGGCATGGTGCCCAGCATGGTCTTCAACATGGGCTCGGCCACTTTGCGGGCCGTGGGCGACTCCCGGCGGCCCCTGTACTTCCTCATGGTCTGCTGCATTTTGAACATCATCCTGGACCTGCTCTTCGTCCTGCAGTTCAAAATGGGGGTCATGGGCGTGGCCGTGGCCACCATCATCTCCCAGCTCATCAGCGCGGTGCTGGTCTGCGTCCACCTCTGCCGCTGCAACGACAGCTATAAGCTGGAGCTGCGCAGGCTCCGCCCCGACCGGAAGATACTCCGGCGCACCGTGCGCATCGGCCTGCCCTCCGGGCTGCAGTCCATCATGTACGGCCTTTCAAACCTCATCCTCACCGCCGCCGTCAACAGCTTCGGCACCGACACCGTGGCCGCCTGGGTGGCCATGGGCAAGATAGACACCCTCAACTGGATGACCCTCAACGCCATGGGCATCTCCCTCATGACCTTTGCCGGGCAGAACTACGGGGCCAGGAAGCTGGACCGGGTGCGCAGCAGCCTGCGCCTGTCCCTGATACTGGGCTTTGCCATGGCCGCCGCCGTCTGCCTCCTCTTTGTCAGCTGCGGCAGATACATGCTCATGCTCTTTACCGACGACGCCGCAGTGCTGGAGATAGCCGTGCTTATAGTCCTCTACATAGCCCCCTGGTACTGGCTCTACGCCCCCATCGAGGTGTTCAGCGGCGGCTTTCGGGGCCTGGGCGACACCCTCATCCCCACCATAATCACCGCCCTGGGGGTCTGCCTCACCCGGGTGCTCTGGGTCATCTTCGTTGTCCCGGTGTGGCACGACATCCAGGCCGTGTGCATCAGCTACCCCATCAGCTGGGCCCTCACCTCCGCCGCCTTCTTCATCTATTATCTCTATATCCGCAAGCGCCGCCTCATCGACAGCCCCGCCGCCTGAACGCCCCGATAAAAGTTCAAGCCTGACTGCTCCCGAAAATGGAGCAGTCAGGCTTTTGTCTTTTTTATATCGTTTCGTTTTTTTCCCGGGCAGGTCTCTCGGCCCGGGCGGCGGCCGTCTTTGCCTTTCCTCCGGCTACCAGGCCGATAAGCTGCCCGGAGAGCAGCACCGTCAGCAGAGAGTAGGCTATGCGCCCCAGGGGTATATAGCTCAGGGACAGCAGCAGCACCGTCAAATCGCTTGCCAGGTATATCCACTGGATGGGCAGTTTCAAAAGCTTTCCCAGGGACATGGCCAGGGCGTCGTCCCCGCCGGGGGCGCCGCCTGCACGGACGCAGAGGCCCACACCCAAGCCCACAAAGGCCGCTCCCAGCACCGCCGCCGCCAGGGGATATTCTCCAATGGCGGGATACAGCGGCGGGAAGAGCTCAAGCAAGCCGTACCACAGGGAAAAGGCGCCCCCTGCCACAGCGGACAGGACGATGAAGCGGCGGCCCAGAGTGCGCCAGCCCAGGATGTAGCACAATACGTTCAGCACCAGGGAACTGAAGGCCGGAGACAGGTCCAGCCAGTGGTCCAGCAGCAGGGTCAGGCCCAGCACTCCTCCCTCGGTGACCCCGGAGAGGGAGTGGACATTGTACAGCCCAAAGGCCAGGATGCCGCTGCCGGCAAGGGAGATCATTATGTCTTTCAGGGAGATGTCCAGCCGGGACATGAAGCGGGATAACAAGTTAACAAAACCTTTCTCAAAGATATTTGCCCGTAAGGCCGGGACTTTTTAATGGGAAAGGTTTTCCGTTACGGCAGGTCAATTATCCCTGCGGCTATGGCCCGGTGCACAGTTTTGTATCTGAAGGCGGCGGGGGCTGAGATGTCATAAAGGCTGGGGTCGCCCTGCTTCCAGTCCGCTGCCGGGAGGGATGCATTCCTCCGCCCGATACAGGGAAAGAGGCGCCGGTTCACTTTAACAAATCCTTTCTTTAAAATTTCTGCTTTCCTCCGGCGCTTATGCCGGAAGGGTATTAAAAGGGTGCGGAGAAAGGCGGCGTGCCCTCCGTCTGCGCCCTGTGCGGCGCTGAAGCCGACGTCAGTTTGCGGCCTTCATGGACAAAAAGGCGTTGATGAAGCCGTCCAGGTCCCCGTTCATCACGTTGTCTATGTTGCCGTTTTCGTATTCGGTGCGGTGATCCTTCACCAGCTGATAGGGCATGAACACATAGGAGCGTATCTGGCTGCCCCACTCTATCTTCATCTGCACGCCCTTGATGTCGCTTATCTTCTCCAGGTGCTCCCGCTCCTTTATCTCCGCCAGGCGGGCCCGGAGCATGTTCTTGCAGTTTTCCAGATTCTGGAAGTGGCTGCGCTCCACCTGGCTGGCCACCACTATGCCCGTGGGTATGTGGGTCAGACGCACGGCGGAGGAGGTCTTGTTCACCTTCTGGCCGCCGGCTCCCGAGGAGCGGTACACGTCCATCTTTATGTCCTCGTCCCGCAGCTCTATCTCGTTGTCGTCGCTTATCTCCGGCATGACCTCCACGGCGGCAAAGGAGGTGTGGCGGCGGCCGGCGGCGTCAAAGGGGGAGACCCGCACCAGCCGGTGTATGCCGTGCTCGCTTTTGAGGAAGCCGTAGGCGTTCTCGCCTTCTATCATGATGGTGGCGCTCTTTATCCCCGCCTCGTCCCCGTCCAGGTAGTCCATGACCTTGACCTTGTAGCCGTGGCGGTCGGCCCACATGTTGTACATACGGTAGAGCATGGAGGCCCAGTCCTGGGCCTCGGTGCCGCCGGCCCCGGCATGGAAGGTGAGGATGGCGTTGTTGGCGTCGTACTCCCCGGTGAGCAGGGTGCTCAGGCGGGTGGACTCCAGCTTTTGGGAGAAGGACTCAAACTCGTTTTTCAGCTCCTCCAGCATGGAGCCGTCGTTCTCCTCCAGGGCCATCTCGCACATCACCTGCATATCATCCCAGGCGGAGCAGAGCTTCTGATAGTTCTCGCATTTGTCCTTCAGATTCTTCAGGCGCTTTTGCACCTTCTGGGAGCGCTCCACATCGTTCCAGAAGCCCTCCCGGGCGCTGGCGGCCTCCAGCTCCTCTATCTCCTTCTGGGCCGCCTCCAGCTTGAGCGCGTCCTTCAAAAGCTCCAAAGAGGGCTTGACGGCGTTGAGTTTCGCCTTATATTCTTCAAATTCCAGCATGGTATCATCTACTTTCCATATTATCCGTATCTTACATTATACACAAAAATCCAGCATTTGTAAATCGGTTTTTATCTGTAATTTCGTTGTAATAAAGTTTTGTTTCCTATTCCAATTTTCAAATTTAGGTGTTATAATAAAATTAACAATTTCTGCCGCCCGGCTCCGGAGGCCGGTTTCCCAGTATGCAGCTCAGCCTATTGATTACGGAGGATAAAAAGAGATGATCTCACACGGCAAAGAAATCAAGGTATTTACCGGCAACTCCAACCCCGCTCTGGCAGAGAACATCTGCTCCGAGCTTTTCAGGACCCTGGGCATAGCAAACGTATCCCAGTTTGCCGACGGAGAGTGTTCCGTCTCCGTGGCCGAGCCAGTCCGCGGCAAGGACGTTTTCATCGTTCAGTCCACCTGCAAGCCCGTAAACAACAACCTGATGGAGCTTCTGATAATGATAGACGCCATGCGCCGGGCCTCTGCCGGCCGCGTCACCGCCGTTATACCTTATTTCGGCTATGCCCGTCAGGACAGAAAAGCCAAGAGCCGTGACCCCATATCCGCAAAGCTGGTGGCCAACCTCATCACCGCCGCCGGCGCCGACCGGGTCCTCACCATGGACCTGCACGCCGCCCAGATCCAGGGCTTCTTCGACATCCCCGTGGACAATCTCCTGGGCAGCCAGCTCTTCGTGAAGCACTTTGTGAAGATGTTCGGCAAGGGCAACGAGGACGTGATGGTGGTCTCCCCCGACGTGGGCAGCACCGCCAGAGCCAGGGCCTTCTCCATGAAGCTGGGCACCAACATGGCCATCGTGGACAAGCGCCGGGAGCGGGCCAACCAGTCCGAGGTTATGAACCTCATAGGCAACGTGGAGGGCAAGATCTGCGTGCTGCTGGACGATATCGTGGATACCGCCGGCTCCCTCTGCGGCGCCGCCAAGGCCATCAAAGAGCTGGGCGGGGCCAAGCAGGTCTACGCCTGCGCCACCCACGGCGTGCTCTCCGGCTCCGCCATAGAGCGGATAAACGACAGCTGCATCGAGGAGCTGCTGCTGCTGGACACCATCCCCTACCCCACCGACAAGCCCAAGAGCGACAAGATACGCTACCTGTCCACCGCCGCCGTCTTCGCCGAGGCCATACGCCGCATCTACGAGGAAGTTTCCATCTCCAACCTCTTTGAGTGAGTCCCGCCCCGAGGGGGCAAGCAACTTATCTGCCCCTGAGGCAGTATTCAGGTGAAGCACAGATGCTCTTTAAAAAAAGCGGCGGAGTGAGCTGGCTCATAGTTTTCCTGGGCAATCCCGGCCCCCGCTATGAGTTCACCCGCCACAACGCCGGCTTCATGGCCGCCGAGGCCATGGCCAGGGAAAAAAACCTAAGCATAAACAAGCTCCGCTTCAAAGCCCTTACGGCCCCCTGTACCATAGGGGACCAGTCCGTGCTGCTGATGAAGCCCCAGACCTTCATGAACCTGTCCGGGGAGGCCGTGCGTCAGGCCGCCGACTTCTATAAGATAGCGCCAGAGCATATCATCGTAATATCCGACGAGATAAGCCTGCCCATCGGCAAGCTGCGCATACGCACCAAGGGCTCCGCCGGGGGCCACAACGGCCTGAAAAATATCATCGCCCGGCTGGGCACCCAGGACTTTCCCCGCATACGCATAGGCGTGGGTTCCCCGCCCCACCCGGATTATGACATGGCCGACTGGGTGCTCTCCAGCTTTAAAAACCAGGACGCCGAGGACATGAAGGCCGCGGCGGCCAGAGCCGCCCAGGCGGCGGAGTGTTACATCACCCAGGGGCCGGATCGGGCCATGAACCTTTTTAATTAGTATTTACGGCTCCGCCCCTTTCCGGCTGCGGAGGCGAAGATAAAGTACGAAGGAGGAGACCGCTTATGAAGAAAAACTGCATAGCTATGCTGCTTGCTGGCGGTCAGGGCTCAAGGTTATATGCACTGACTCAAAAAGTGGCAAAACCCAGCGTTCCCTTTGGCGGTAAGTACCGCATAATCGACTTCCCGCTCTCCAACTGCGCAAACTCCGGGATAGACACCGTTGGTGTGCTGACCCAGTACCGTCCCCTGCAGCTCAACAGCTACATAGGCAACGGCCAGCCCTGGGACCTGGACCCCGCCGACGGCGGAGTCTACATCCTGCCCCCTTACCAGAGCGCCGGCGAGAAGGGCTCCTGGTTCTCTGGCACCGCCAACGCCATCTACCAGAACATCAGTTTTATAGAGACCTATGACCCGGAGAACGTACTCATCCTCTCCGGCGACCACATCTATAAGATGGACTATTCCGACATGCTCCGGGAGCACGTGGAGCGGGACGCCGCCTGCACCATCTCCGTGCTCCAGGTCTCCATGGAGGAGGCCACCCGCTTCGGCATCATGAACCTGGGCGAGGACGGCTACGTCAACCAGTTTGAGGAGAAACCCAAGCAGCCCAAGAGCGACCTGGCCTCCATGGGCATATACATATTCAACTGGAAGAAGCTGAGAGAGTACCTCATCGCCGACGAGAACGACCCCAACTCCTCCAAGGACTTCGGCAAGAACATCATCCCCAACATGCTCGCCGCCGGCGAGAAGCTCTGGCCCTACCGCTTCAAGGGCTACTGGAGAGACGTGGGCACCATCACCAGCCTCTGGGATGCCAATATGGACATGCTCTCCCCCGACCTTATAAACCTCTACGACGCCTCCTGGCCCATCAGCTCCAGGAGCCCCGTCTGCCCGCCCCACTACGCCGGCGAGGAGTCGGAGATCATCCACTCCATAGTCACCGAAGGCTGTGAGGTGGACGGCCACGTGGAAAACTCCGTTTTGTCCCCCAACGTCATCATCGACCGGGGCGCAGTTGTGAACTACAGCGTGCTCATGCCCGGCGCCGTGGTGGAGAGCGGAGCCGTCGTGGAATACGCCATAGTGGGCGAAAACACCGTTGTCCATTCCGGCGCCCATGTGGGCGCTCCCCCTGACGGCACCGACGCCTGGGGCGTGGCCACCTGCGGACCGGACATAGAGATCAGGAGCGGCGCAGCCGTGCCTGCCGGCGCCATGATCTACACTGGGGAGGAGGTTTAAGCAATGAAGGATTTCCACGGAATTATCTTTGCCTACAGCGCTGCCCCTGAACTGAGAGAGCTGGTGGGCGCCCGTACCGCCGCCTCTCTGCCCTTCTGCGGCAGATACAGACTCATAGACTTTGCCCTGTCTTCCATGCGCAACGCCGGTATACTGGACGTGGGCGTCATCATGCAGAGGGACTACCAGTCCCTGCTGGACCACATCGGTTCCGGCAAGGCCTGGGACATGAGCCGCCGCAGCGGCGGATTGCGCATGCTGCCCCCCTTCGGCCTGCCCGAGTACCACACCGGTAACTACACCGGCACCATCGAAGCCCTCAACGCCGTGGCCACCTACATCCGGGATATCCCCCAGAAGTACCTGGTGCTGCTGCTGGGCAACATGTGCGCCAACATCGACCTGATCCCCGCCATGCGCCAGCACCGGCGCTCCGGGGTGGAGATAACCGCCATCTGCGCCGACCACAGCCCCGCCGAGAGCCACCACCGCTATGTGCTGGGGGAGGACGGCCTGGTAAAGCAGATACTCTTCGACCGCAGCAGCGACGGGGAGGGCCTGCCTTCCCTGGAGGGCTACGTCATCAACAAGGACACCCTGCTGAATATGATGGACCAGTGCAAGGCCCGCAACCAGTACAACTTCCACAAGAACGCCGTGGCGGACTTCCTGGCCGAGGGCGGAAAGATGGACACCTATGTCCACCCGGGCTATGCCGTGGCCGTCCGCAGCGTGGAGGCATATTATAAGGCCAGCATGGATATGCTTAAGACCGAGTACCGCCGCCAGATGTTCCCGGCGGACCGGCCCGTGCGCACCAAGGCCCACGAGGAGGTCAGCACCTACTACGGCGAGTCCGCCGTCTCCCGCAACTGCCTGGTGGCGGACAACTGCAAGATAGAGGGCAGCATAGAAAACTGCATCATCTTCTCCGGCGCCAGAATAGAAAAAGGCGCAAAGCTTCGCAACTGCATCGTCATGCGGGGCGGCATTGTGGGAGAGAACGCCCGGCTGGACTGCGTCATCGCCGACAAGTACTGCTCCTTCTCCACCGGCACCGTATTGACCGGCAACTCCAGGCTGCCCATGGTGGTGCCCAAAGGCATAAGCATCTGAGAAGCTTAAACTAATTATCTTTGCAAGATTACCGGTGCGGCAAGCTCAGTACAGCCGCACCGGAATTTTGATATTTTACCAAAAGACCGGCCGCGCCCCTCCGGCGCCCCCGGCCAAGTATGGAGGAAAGAAATTGATGACCAACCAAATTTCCCGCGACGAAGTGCGCAGTGCCATTGAGGATAAGCTATGCGCTCATTTCGGAGTGGCCAGTGAGCTTGCAACCGACGCCCAGATTTTCCAGGCGACCGCTATCGTTATCAGAGAGCTGATGAGCCGCCTGCTCACGGCTGAAAATCCCAAGCACGCCACCAAGGAAGTCCACTATATGTCCATGGAGTTCCTCATGGGCCGCAGCCTGATGAAGAACGCCTATAACCTGGGCATCTCCCAGGCCGTGATCGGCGCCCTGGAGGATATGGGCCGCAGCGCCGCAGACATCTTTGAGGAGGAGCCGGACGCAGGTCTGGGCAACGGCGGTCTCGGCCGTCTGGCCGCCTGCTATATGGACTCCATCGCCACCGAAGGCCTGGAGGGCACCGGCTATTCCATCTGCTACGAGCTGGGCATGTTCAAGCAGAAGCTGGTGGACGGCAAGCAGACCGAGGTGGCCGACGACTGGCGCATCAGCGCCGAGAGCTGGCTGGTGCCCCACTATGAGGACGCCGTGGAGGTCCGCTTCGGCGGCCAGATAGAGGCCCACTGGGACGGTCTGGGACACTACCACGCCGAGCACCGCAACTATGACGCCGTCATCGCCGTGCCCCGGGATATGCTCATCGCCGGCTACGGCGGGCGGGAGATAAACAAGCTGCGCCTGTGGGACGCCAAGAGCACCAACTCTCTGGACATGTACCTCTTCTCCGAGGGCAAGTACGTAAAGAGCATGGAGCAGCGCACCATGGCCGAGGTCATCACCAAGGTCCTTTACCCCGCCGACGACCACATGGAGGGCAAGTCCCTGCGCCTTAAACAGCAGTACTTCTTCGTCTCCGCCACCGCCCAGGACATAGTCCGCAAGCACATCGCCAAGTGGGGGGACATCCGCAGCTTTGCCCAGCACCACACCATCCAGATAAACGACACCCACCCCACCCTCATCATCCCCGAGCTGATGCGCATATTCATGGACCAGTACCAGCTGGGCTGGGACGAGGCCTGGGATATAGTCAAGGGCAGCGTGGCCTACACCAACCACACCGTCATGGCCGAAGCTCTGGAGAAGTGGCCCCAGGGCCTGGTGCAGCAGCTGCTGCCCCGCCTCTGGGAGATCATGTGCGAGATAAACCGCCGCTGGTGCGACTACCTCATCAGCTGCTTCGGCAGCAGCGAGAAGGTGGGCCGCAACATGATTATCAGCGGAGGCCAGGTGCACATGGCCAACATGTGCCTTGCCGCCTGCTACAAGGTCAACGGCGTGTCCCGTCTCCACGGGGAGATACTTAAAAACGACCTGTTCAAGGATATCTATTCCCTCCGCCCCGAGCGCTTCACCCACGTGACCAACGGCATCGACCACCGCCGCTGGCTCAGCCAGATAAACCCCGGCCTCCACAAGCTCATAGTGGAGCTGCTGGGGGGCGACGATTACCTCCTCAAGCCGGAAGAGCTCATCAAGCTCATGGACTTTGCCGACGACAGCCGGGTCCGGGAGCAGGTCAACAAGATAAAGAAGGAAAACAAGGAGCACTTCGCCCGCTTCGCCCTGAGAAACGACGGCTTCACCCTGAACACCGACGCCATCATGGACGTGCAGGTCAAGCGCCTGCATGAGTACAAGCGCCAGCTGCTGTGCGCCATGAGCATAGCCAGCCTCCAGATGCAGCTCCACGACGACCCCAACATGGACTTTTTGCCCAGGACCTTCGTCTTCGGCGCCAAGTCCGCCGCCGGCTACAAGACCGCCAAGCGCATCATAGAGCTGCTGCTGTCCATGGCCGACGATATAAACAACGACCCGGTGTGCAAGGATAAGCTCCAGGTCTACTTCGTGGAGAACTACAGAGTCAGCGCCGCCGAGGCCATAATGCCCGCCGCCCAGGTCTCCGAGCAGATCTCCACCGCCGGCAAGGAGGCCTCCGGCACCGGCTGCATGAAGCTGATGATGAACGGCGCCGTGACCATAGGCACCCTGGACGGCGCAAACGTGGAGATGTACGAGCGCCTGGGAGACGAGAACATGTTCCTCTTCGGCCTGCACACCGACGAGATCGCCAACTGGCGCCGCAGCGGCTACGACCCGGCGGGCCTGGCCCAGAGAGACGGGGAGATCATGCGCATCATGTCCCGCTTCCGTCAGGGCTTTGCCGACGGCAAGAGCTACTCGGACCTGGTGTCCAGCCTGCTCTACGGCGGCGACCAGTACATGCTCATCGCCGACTACCGGGCCTATGCCGACTGCCAGAAGCGCATGTATGAGCGCATAAAGGACGAGGGGGAGAGAGCCCGCCTGTCCATCATGAACACCGCCCAGAGCGGCGTCTTTGCCGCCGACAGGGCCATAGCCGAATACGCAAAGGATATATGGCAGATAAAATAAGGCCTCAGACCGAAAGTGTTGATGCCGCCGTAGTCTTCGGCGGCATCAACATGGATATATGGGGCCGGCCGGAAAAAGCCCTTGTGCCCAAGGACTCCAACCCCGGCGCCGTCACCCTGCGCCCCGGAGGCGTGGGGAGGAACATCGCCCATGACCTGCGGCTGCTGGGGCTGGAGGTCAGCCTTGTTGCGGCCATTGGCGGGGACGTATATGCCACCGCCATCAGCGAGAGCTGCCGGGCCCTGGGGATAGACCTGAGCCTTGCCCCGGTATTCCCCCAGCGGCGCAGCTCCACCTATCTGTATATCAGCGACGAGAAGGGGGAGATGCAGCTGGCCGTCAGCGACATGGACATCTGCTCGGCCCTCACGGCGGAATATGCCGCCTCCGTACTGCCCAAACTAAAGGCGGACGCCCTGGTGCTGGACAGCAACATCCCGGAGGAGACCATCCGCTGTATCTGCGAAAACAGCAGCATACCCGTATACGCCGACCCGGTGTCCACCGCCAAGGCGCTGAAGCTGCTGCCGGTGCTCAGCCGGCTCTACGCCATCAAGCCCAACATACTGGAGGCGGAGGCCCTCACCGGGGAGAGCGACCCGGAAAGAGCCGCCAGGGCCCTGGTGGAAAAGGGCGTGGAACGGGTCTTTATCAGCCTGGGCAGCCGGGGCATGATAGCCGCCGACAAACAGCGGCTGCTGCGCCTGCCCATACCGCCCACCCGGCTGGTGAACGTCACCGGCGCCGGGGACGCCGCTACCGCCGCCATAGTGCTCTCGGGAATAAAGGGGCTTTCCCTGAGAGAGACGGCGGAGCTGGCCCTGAGGGCCGGCTCCATAACCTGCGGCAGCGAGAGCCCCAATTCCGAGCAGCTGCGGGAGATTCTGAAAACACTTTGAGAACGGAGGATTCGATATGGAGATCGGCAGTAGGAAATTCAGCTTTTCAGGCCTGCTTTTTGCCCTGCTGCTGGCCCTGGAACTGAGCTTCGTCACCGACATGCTCAGCACCCGGGCAGTCACCAATCTTCCGGCGGCGGCCCTTGCTCTGGTCTTTTCCCTGAGCTTTATCCTCCTGTTCATCCTGAGCCTGAGGAGAAGGGGCCTGGTGAAGTGGATGTTCATCCTCTTCACTGCCGTGGTGCTGCTGCTGGGGGCCGCCCTGTACTTTCTCTGGCTGAACACCTATAAAAACGGGGTGTACCGGGATGTGGACAAGGCCAAGACCCAGCTCTTCGCCGGGAAAAAAGTCATGGCCATCGTGCCCCACGAGGACGACGAGCTGAACCTGCTGGGAGGCGTGCTGGAGCAGTACGTGAAATACGGCAGCGACGTGTACATCGTCTATGTCTTCAACGGGGACATGAACGGCGACGGGGTGCAGCGCATCACCGAGGCCGACGCCGCCATGACCGCCATAGGCATCCCGGCGGAAAACCTCATCTTCCTGGGCTACGGCGACCAGCTGAACCTGGACGGCACCCCCATATACCTCTGCCCCCAGGACGAGGTCCTCACCTCCGCCACGGGTTTCAGCTCCACCTACGGCACCGACAGGCACCCGCCCTTCAACCCCGGCGCCGCCTACACCAGGAAAAACCTCTATGAGGACATCCGCACCGTGCTGCTGCGCTACACCCCGGACGTGGTCTTCTGCAGCGACAGCGACCAGCACATCGACCACCAGACCGTGGCCATGTTCTTCGAGCAGGCCATGGGAGAGGTGCTGAAGGCCCGGCCCAGCTATGAGCCGGTGATACTCCGGGGCTTCACCTACTCCACCGCCTACGACGCCCCCCATGACTACTACGCCCTCAACGCCCTGTCCACGGTGAAGCCGGGAGAGGAGGACTTCATCACCGACGGGGGCAGCAATATATACAACTGGGCGGACAGGCTCCGCCTGCCGGTGTACCCCGGCACCCTCTCCCGCTCCATATTCAGCAGCTCCGGCTACTCCATGGCGGAGTGCTACGCCAGTCAGAACGCCGCCGCCCATGCCGACGGGATAATCAATTCCGACAAGGTCTTCTGGCTCAGGGAGAGCGGCTCTCTCAGCTATGAGGCGGAGTTCTGGACAAGCTCCGGGGACGCCTCCGTCCTCAACGACTTTGTCCTCTCCCAGCACACCCAGGCCCACGAGGACCCGGGCTATTCCGACAACACCTGGGTGCCCGCCGCCGAGGACGGGGAAAAACGGGTGATAATCAAGTTTGACCAGCCCACCCTCCTGAGCCGGGTGGTCCTCTACGACAACCCCTCCATGGCCGACAATGTGCTGGAGACTTCCGTGCGGCTGGACACCGGCTCCTTCTATCTCAGCGGGCCCCTGGAGCCCAACGGCTCCGGCACGGAGCTCTGCTTTGACCCGGTGTACGTGGAGGAGCTGGAGATAGTGCTCATGGAGACGGAGGGCAGCGGCGCCGGCCTCACCGAGGTGGAGCTCTACTCCGACGACTATGAGCCCCCCTTCAGCTTCATAAAGCTCACCAATGCCCAGGGGGATTTCATCTACGACTACTACATCGACCCCAGCGGCCGGGAGGAGCTGGGCCTCTACGCCTTCGGCTGCAGCACAGACCCCGCCGACTACAAGATAATCTGCATCGGCGAGGGCTGCTATGTGTCCAACGAGGAGGGCAAGCTGATAATGAACTGCCCCGAGGGCAAGAGCTGCACCCTCACCCTTATGGACAGCAGCGGCCAGCTCAGCGATACGGTGTACATCCGCAACGACCGGCGCTGGCCCGTGGAGCTGGCCCAGGCCCTGGAATACCACATGCGCTTTGAATTCAAGGGCGGGCAGAACAGCAACACGCTGCTGCTGATAAACAAGCTAAAAGAGCTTGTTCAGAGCTGGCTTTGAGCCTGAATCTGTAAACGGTAAAACGGAATATAAAAAAGAGTTCGGAGGAAAAACTCCGAACTCTTTTTATGCCTGTATGAAGCTTATCAGTCGGTCACGTAGGGCAGGAGAGCGATCTGACGGGCTCTCTTTATAGCCTCGGTGAGCTCACGCTGATGCATGGCGCAAACGCCGGTGGTGCGGCGAGGCAGGATCTTGCTGCGCTCGGACATGTAGCGGCGAAGCTTGGCGGTGTCCTTGTAGTCGATAAAGGTGGCCTTATCAACGCAGAACTGGCAAACTTTTTTCCGTTTGCGATTCTTGGGGTTGTTCTTATCGAAAGCCAAAGCTGTATCCTCCTATCAAATATTTTTTGTTGCGGCTCAGAAGGGCAGCTCGCCGTCACCGTCATCCAGCTCCGCAAAAGGACTTGCGGGAGCGGAGGAAGAGGAAGAGGCGTTGTAGGAGCGGCTCTCGCCGCTGTTGCTGCCGTAATTGCCGCCGTAACTGCCGCTGTCACCGCTGTCGCGGCGGCGGCTCTCGCCGAAATAGATATTGTCAACGACCACCTCGGCGCTGCGGCGCTTGCCGCCCTCCCGGTCGGTCCAATCCCTTATCTGCAGACGGCCGGAAACCACGGCCATGCTGCCCTTCTGGAAATACTTGCTGACAAATTCGGCGGTCTGACGCCAAGCGACGCAGTCGATAAAATCGGTCTGCTTTTCGCCTCCGTCCCGGCTGCCGAAATCACGGTCAACAGCCAGGCTGAAGCTTGCCACCGGCGTCTGGGACTGGGTGTATCTGAGCTCCGGGTCCCGGGTCAGACGGCCCATAATGGTGATGTGATTAAGCATGACTACGCTCCTTACTCTGCACGCAGGGTGATCAGGCGGCGCAGTATGCCGTCAGTGATACCGAGAATACGGTCCAGCTCTGCGGGGAACTCGGGAGCGCTGGTGAACTTCATCAGCACATAGTAGCCCTCGGAAATGTAGTTGATCTCGTAAGCCAGCTTGCGCTTACCCATCTCCTCCATCTCGTCAAGAGTACCATTTGCTTCCACAAGTGCCTTGAACTTCTCAACAACAGCTGCGGTCTCTTCCTCAGTGAAGTTGGGGTTGATGATGTACATCACTTCGTACTTTTCGCTTGCTTTTGCCATGGTTGCACCTCCTTTTGGTCTGTTGGCCCCCGCTCTGGGCGGGAGCAAGGATCGCCCGTCCCTTGGACAGGCTATATTATTATAACGGTTTTCCCCGGAATGTCAAGGCTTTTCGGGCCTTTGCCGGCAAAAAATTCTGAGAGGGGAGCCTTTCTCCCCTCTCAGTCAAAGCTATTCAGCACTCCATCTGCCTGCCCAGGAAATAGGCCGCCATTTGGGCCAGCTTGAACTCCAGCTCGGTGGCCGCGCCGCCGCCCCGCTCGCAGATGAACAGCACGCTGCCCATAAGGTCTCCCTCGGCTATCACCGGCACCGCCACGGATATGCGGTATTTCTCGCCGGCCTGACTCACCGGCAGCTCGCTGCCTCCGGCGGCAAAGCGGTAAGGACTGCGGCCCTCCATCAGCTCTGCCAGCTGCTGGCTCACCGGCTTCTCCAGCAGCTCCCGGCGGGCGGCTCCGGATATGGCTATCAGGCTGTCCCGGTCGCAGACGGCGGCAATGGCGTCGCTGGTCTTGCGCAGGCTGTCGCATATCTGGGCGGCAAAATCCCCCAGCTCGCCTATGGGGGAATATTTCTTGAATATCAGCTCGCCGTCCTTGTCGGTGAATATCTCCAGGGGGTCGCCCTCCCGGATGCGCATGGTGCGGCGGATTTCTTTTGGAATGACCACCCGGCCAAGATCGTCTATCCTGCGCACGATACCGGTTGCTTTCATTTATATTTCTCCTTTGGCTCAAATTGTCTTCCGTGATATTATTTGCAGCCTCTGGAAGATTATGCAGGCCGTTCCATGTCCGCCGCCGCTTTGGCTTTTTACGGCGCGGCTATCACGGAGCGCAGCCCCTGTCCGAACATTAAAAACGGGCACGGAGAATCGCTATTACAAAGGTGATTCTCCGTTCCTGTTTTATGCTTTTAAAATTACTAAATCGTAAATAAGTAAATTTAGAAAAAGCTGTTGACCGATGATGCCCGCTTGGGTATAATTAAGTAAATCGTAACTTACTAAATGTCATGGAGGGGCACTCATGTTTATCGGACGCAACACTGAGCTGAAAACTTTGGATAAGCTCTATCGCAGCAACAAATTTGAATTTGCCGTGATTTATGGACGCCGTCGTGTAGGCAAGACGGCGCTGATAAACGAGTTTAGCAAAGATAAGGACACCATTTTCTTTACCGGCGTGGAAACCAACGCCAAGCAAAATCTTGAAAACTTTTCCCGCTGTATCATGGAATATCAGACTGGCTTTGCCGTGGACAGCAGCTTTGCCAGCTTCCAGGCCGCTCTGGAGTATGTGTTTCAGCTGGCCCAAGAGAAACGGCTGGTGCTGGTGATTGACGAATATCCATATGTCGCCCGGGCCTCAAAGAGTTTTGCCTCCACTTTGCAGCTGCTGATAGATAAGAACAGGGACAGCTCCAAGCTGTTTCTGATTCTCTGCGGCTCCTCCATGTCCTATATGGAGGACAATGTGCTGGCATATAAAGCGCCGCTGTACGGCAGAAGGACGGCACAGCTGAAGATACAGCCCTTTGATTTTTTCGAGTCTTGCTGCTACTTTGAGAATTTCTCCGGGGAGGATAAGGCTCTGGCCTACGGAATCGTGGGCGGGACGCCCCAATATCTGATGCAGCTGGATGACCGGCTCTCCATTGAGGACAACATCAAAAATACCCACCTGAATCCGGCGTCCTCCATTTTTGAGGAGCCGAACAATCTGCTGAAACAGGAGGTCAGGGAGCCGGCAATTTACAATGCGGTAATCACAGCCATTGCCACCGGCGCTACCAAGCTGAGTGAGATCTCCGGCAAAATCGATGAAGACACCAGCGTCTGCGCCACCTATATCAAGAATCTGATTTCATTGGGCATTGTCAAAAAGGAAATGCCTTATGGGGAAAAGTCAGGCCGCAAGACGATCTATTCCATTGAGGATAATATGTTTCGCTTCTGGTATCGTTTCGTTCCCGAGAATACATCCCTCATTTCCCGGGGCGCAGCCGACCTGGCCTACAGCCGCATTGCACCGGAGCTCTCCGCTTATATGGGCGGCGTGTTTGAGGAGATATGCAAGCAATATCTGTGGAGGCTCCTTCTGGCGGGCAAGTGCGCCGTGAGCTTCACAGAGCTTGGCCGCTGGTGGGGTACCAATCCTAAAACCAGGACCCAAGAGGAAATCGACATCATGGGAACGGATAAGGACTCCGCCCTCTTTGGCGAGTGCAAGTGGACAAATGACAAGGTTGACCTGGGTGTGCTGGAGACTCTGGTTGAGCGCAGCAGCCTGTTCCACTTTGGGAAAACTCACTTCTATCTCTTTTCCAAATCCGGCTTTACAAAAGGCTGCATGGATAAAGCAGCAGAGCTGGGCAACGTGAGCCTTGTGCGCTATGGGGATATGCTGAGGGAAGATTTAAAAAAGTTACCCTGAGTCCCGACTGAACTGGGAAAGCAAGCTAATCTGATAGCTTTACTTTGTATGTCATGGCACAAAAATTCGAATAAGATATCCCATTTTAAAATATGGCGCAGTATGAAGATAAACCAGCTAATACAAATACCAATGCACCGGCTCGTTGAACCGGTGCATTTTGGCTTTTTACGGCAAAATTTGACTTGTCTATATTAAGTCAACAGAATATAATACTTTGTAGAAATTTGAACTTCCGGCAAAGAAAGATTTCCGCTCAGGCGGAAACCGAGGAGAAAAGTTGATAGAATTCAGGAGGAAACTACTGTGGCGGATATGAAGAAAGAGCTGGAGCGGGAGGAGCTGCACCGGGCCATCTGGGCCATTGCCGATGAACTGCGGGGCGCCGTGGACGGCTGGGATTTTAAGAACTATGTTCTGGGCACCATGTTCTACCGCTACATTTCGGAGAACCTGAGCAGCTACTTAAACAGCGGGGAAATAGAGGCGGGGTACCCGGACTTTGACTACGCCAAAATCTCTGACGAGGAAGCTGAAGTGGTACGAGAGGACATGATTCAAACCAAGGGCTTTTTCATTCTGCCCAGTGAACTGTTCTGCAACGTGCGCTCCAGGGCGCCCCAGGACGAGAACCTGAACGAGACACTGGAGGCCGTCTTCCGTCACATCGAGGAGTCGGCCAAGGGCAGCGAGTCCGAGGGCAGCTTTGCCGGGCTGTTTGACGACTTTGACGTGAACAGCAACAAGCTGGGGGCCACCGTAGCCAAGCGGAACGAAAAGCTGGTGAAGCTCTTAAACGGCGTTGCCAACATGAACCTGGGCGACGTAAAGGAGCACGACATTGACGCCTTCGGCGATGCTTACGAATACCTGATGACCATGTACGCCAGCAATGCGGGCAAGTCCGGCGGTGAGTTCTTTACACCGGCGGATGTGTCCGAGCTGCTGACCCGGCTGGGTACCGTGGGCAAAACCCAGGTGAACAAGGTGTATGACCCGGCCTGCGGCTCCGGCTCCCTGCTGCTGAAGGCGGTGAAGGTGCTGGGCCATGACGCCGTGCGCAACGGCTTTTACGGCCAGGAGATAAACATCACCACCTACAACCTGTGCCGCATCAACATGTTCCTCCACGACATCGGCTTTGATAAGTTCGACATCGCCTGCGAGGACACTCTGACCAATCCCCAGCACTGGGACGATGAGCCCTTTGAGCTGATCGTCTCCAATCCCCCCTATGAGACGGAGTCATAGACTCGGAAATAGAGAGTCTAAGCACATATGACCCCATCAAAAACTGCATCGCCGAGTCAAAGAATACAAGGGACTGGCCTCCGGCCAGTCCCTTTCTCCGTTTTGAAACAGGCCGCTATCAGAGCGGCACCTTTGCGTTCTTCAGCCAATCCTGGAACTCCTCCAGGGTGATGACCTCCCGGTCGCATTTCTTTTTCATCTCTCTGGCCTGTTCGCTCCAGGCGTAGAACTGCTCGTCGGTGATACGGCCGGCCTTGATCCAGGCAAAGCGCTTCTTGTACTCCTTGCGGTAGGCCTTGAACACCGGATCGTCGGACTGCTTCTTGGTCCACTGCTGGAAGGCTCCGGCCTCCCGGCAGGTCTGCTGTCCGGAAGCCACCGGGCGCTCACAGTACTCCGCGCTGACCCGGCCGGTCTGTGGGAACCACCGTCCGCAGTTCTTGCACCGCCGGACGGTGATCCCACGCTCCACACAGCTGCGCAGGGAGTAGTCGATCATGTCCGAAATGTGGAGGGGATACAGGACCGGCGAGCACCGGCCCGGCTCCACCGGCTCAAAGCTGAGGGGGATGGGCCGGAAGGAGAACAGGGACGGGTCCTTGGGGGCGTCGTAGAGATAGTGTACCGCCGCCTGCTTCTGTGGATCACGCCCCGCCTGGTCCACATCCAGAACAAGGTCAAAGAACCGCTGCACCTGCCGCTGATACAGGGGGAGCTGTTCCGGGAGGTCCTGTAGCTCCTCCAGCATCTCCCGGTCCTCCTGTTCACTGACCTGGATGCCCGCTCCCAAGCGGGAGAAACGGTCATAGC
>DBFSDV010000011.1:0-29582 GCA_048417135.1 Candidatus Limivicinus sp.
TCCTCTTCCTCTTCCGCTATTCTGGTGTTTGGGAAGACCCCAAAATAGCTGAGGATGAAGAGAAGCAGGACCTTTACATAGGTCTTGTACAGCCAAGCATAGGCGGACAGGCAGGCCTTCAAAAGCGCAAGGGCCTTTGAGTCCCCCTGTTGGAGGTAATAGTCCACGTCCTTTACGCCCTTGCCTTTGCCTACCTTGCTCATGATAAGCTGCACGATAAAGCCCAGCACCAGTATCGTTATTACGCCCTTTATCAGGATCGGCACTATATTCATTTACAAAAAATCCTCCCTCTTTTTTCCAGACAATTATAGACATTTCCCCGCGGATATGCAATCCCCAATTGTTCCGGCGTGGGGAAAGATTCTCTATAAAAGCCGGGCCGGGAAGCTCCCGGCCCGTTATGCTATGTATTCAATACTATGTATTCAGCCGGAGAAGGTCTGGCACAGATGGGCCAGGCAGCACTTGGCGCAGTCCGGCTTCCGGGCCTGGCACACCGCCCGGCCGTGGAGGACTATGCAGTGGCAGAAGGCGGAGGAGTGCTCGGGAGGCAGTATCTTCCTCAGCTCCGTCTCTATCTTCACCGGGTCCTTCAGGTTGTCCACCAGGCCCAGACGGTTGGAGATGCGGATGCAGTGGGTGTCCACCACCGTGGAGCCGGGTATCTTGAACACATCCCCCAGGATGAGGTTGGCTGTCTTTCTGCCCACGCCGGGCAGGGCCGTCAGCTCCTCCATGGTGGAGGGGACTTTGCCGCCGTGCTTTTCCAGCAGCACATTGGCGCAAGCCACTATGTCCCGGGCCTTGGAGCGGAAGAAGCCGCAGGAGCGGACATACTCCTCCACCTCTTCCACATCCGCCCGGGCAAAGGCCTCCAGGCTGGGAAAACGCTCAAAGAGGGCGGGGGTGATCTTGTTCACCCGCTCGTCGGTACACTGGGCCGCCAGGCGCACGGAGAAGAGCAGCTCATAGTCCTTGCGCCAGTCCAGGGTGCAGTCCGCCTCCGGGTACTCCGCCAACAGCAGGCGGACTATCTCGTTTACCTGTTCCTGTGTTCTCATATCTCCCCCGCAGTCCTCAGCGGCTCAGCTGGATGGAGCCGCCGCACTCTATCACCGGCAGCTCCTGGCCGCTGTAGGTGCCGCCGAAGTGGTACTCCACGGCCACGGTGAAGCTCTTGCTCTCCCCGGCGGCCAGGCTCAGGGTGTGGGTGGTGCTGCCCAGGACGGTGCTCAGCTGCTGGCTGCCGTCATAGTCCACGGCGGGAGTGCTGCTGCTGGCGTACTGGTCCCCCACGCTGACGTTCAAGGCCCCGTAGCTCTCGGCTATGTGCAGGGCGTAGGAGTCCAATATGACCTCCACCTTCACCTGCACCCGCTCACTGTCCAGCACGGTGGCAGTCCAGTTGGCCCGGATGTTTATGGGCACGCCGGTCTCGGAGCTGAAAGTGCCGCTGCCCAGGACCTGGCCCGCCGGGGCGGGGGTGGCCGTAGGCGTCGGGGTGGGAGTGGGTGTGGGAGTGGGCGTGGGTGCCGTGGTGGGGGCCACGGTGGGCGCCGTCGTGGGCACGGTGGTGGGAGCCACGGTGACGGGGGCGGCGGTCTGGGAGTTGATGTCAGGAGTCATCAGGTAGGGGTCCTCGGTGGTCTCCGGCTCCTCCTGCTTCATGTTGGACATGCCGATAAGGGCGTTGCAGCCGATGGCCACGGCCAGGACAAAGACGACTATAAACAAAACGGCTTTTATCTTTCCTCTTGCCATTTTTCATTCTCCTTTCCAGAAATATGTCAACTGATTATACTGCATACTTTGACGCTTGTCCACAAGGCAAAGTTCCCCTGGGGAAAATTTCATCATTCCTTAATAACTATACCTTTTACAAAAAGCGGCGGCGGTGCTATAATGGCCACTATAATGGAATCAGAATCGGCATTTGTCCCGGAGACGGGACTGCCCTTGGATGAGCCTTTTGAAGAGAAGGAGCTGCGATGTACAAACCCCTTGCAGACGAAATTAGGCCCGACAGCCTGGATGACGTGGTGGGCCAGCGCCATATTCTGGGAAAAGACGGCATGCTCCGGCGCATAGTGGACAGCGGCCAGATACCCAACATGATATTTTACGGCCCCTCCGGCACCGGCAAGACCACCGTGGCCCGGATAATCGCCCAGCGCACCAACCGCTCTTTGCGCAAGCTCAACGCCACCACCGCCGGCATTGCCGACATAAAAAAGATAATAGACGAGCTGGACACCTTCCTCACCCCCGGGGGCGTGCTGCTGTATCTGGATGAGATACAGTATTTCAACAAAAAACAGCAGCAGTCCCTGCTGGAATTCATAGAGGACGGGCGGATAACCCTCATCGCCTCCACCACGGAAAACCCCTATTTCTGCGTCTTCAACGCCATCTTGAGCCGCTCCACCGTCTTTGAGTTCAAGGCCGTCAGCCCCCAGGACATAGCCAAGGCGGTACAGCGGGCGGTGGACATCATGAACTCCCGCCGGGACCGGCCCCTGAGCCTGGGCGAGGGGGTAATGGAGCGGATAAGCACCGCCTGCGGCGGGGACGTGCGCAAGGCCATAAACTCCGTGGAGCTGCTCTTTTCCGCCGCAGGAGACAGGCAGGAGATAAGCCTGGAGGACGCCGCCGCCATCTCCCAGCGCAGCGCCATGCGCTACGACCGGGAGGGGGACGAGCACTTCGATATCCTCTCCGCCCTGATGAAATCCCTGCGGGGCTCCGACCCGGACGCCGCAATGCACTATCTGGCAAGGCTGCTGGAGGTGGGGGACCTTATCGGAGCCTGCCGGCGCATACTCTGCTCCGCCAGCGAGGACATCGGCCTGGCCTATCCCCTGGCGGTGCCCATAGTGAAGGCCTGCGTGGACTCGGCCATGCAGCTGGGTCTGCCGGAGGCTAGGCTGCCCCTGGCGGAGGCCTGCCTGCTCCTGGCCACCGCCCCCAAGTCCAACACCGCCTGCCTGGCCATAGACGCCGCCCTCTCCGACGTGAGGGCCGGGCGCACCGGGGCCATACCCCGGGAACTGCAGAACGTCCACGCCGACGGCACCGGCTTTGAGCGGGAGCAGGGCTACAAGTACCCCCACAGCTTCCCCCACCGCTGGGTAAAGCAGCAGTATCTGCCCGACGAGCTGAAAAACGCCCGCTATTACGAGTACGGCGACAACAAGACCGAACAGGCCGCCCGCCGCTACTGGGAGGAGATAAAAAAGTAATGGACATCCAGGTAGGCGACACCCTCACCATGAAAAAGCCCCACCCCTGCGGCAGCCGGGACTGGCTGGTGCTGCGCATCGGCGCAGACTTCAAGCTCCGCTGCTGCGGCTGCGGCCGGGAGGTCATGGGCCCCAGGAGCAAGTTTGAAAAGAACGTGCGGCAGATAAAGCGGTGAACTTTGTATACATCCTCCGCTGCGGCGACGGCAGCCTCTACACCGGCTGGACCAAGGACCTGGAACGCAGGTTCTCAGCCCATGCCTCCGGCAAGGGGGCCAAATATACCCGCTCCCATCTGCCGGTGGAGCTGGTCTATTATGAGAGCCTCCCCTCTGCCCAGGAGGCCATGAGCCGGGAACGGCAGATAAAGGCCCTCAGCCGCCGGGAAAAGCTGGCGCTTATCTCTGAAAAGGAACTGCACATAAATGAGACGAACTGAACTGGACCTGTGCCGCATTGCGGCCTGCCTTATGGTCCTTTTTATACATACCAGCGCAGAGCTGTACCACATCTGCCCCCTGGATTCGGAGGCCTTTGTCTCCCTCAGCTTTATAAGCACCATGATGCGGGGCAGCGTGCCGGTGTTCTTCATGCTCACCGGGGCCCTCTTTCTCTCCCGGGAAAGGCTGGAGCTGAAGAGTTTCCTTATAAAGCACCCTTTGCGGCTGCTGCTTCTCTTCTGCTTCTGGTCCTTTGCCTATGCCCTGCTCAGCCGCCTGGCTTCGGGCAGCTTCGGCAGCCTCTACGACTTTGTCTACTCCTTTGTCCAGGGCCACTACCACCTGTGGTTCCTCACGGCCATGGTGCTCTGCTGCCTCTTCCTCCCGGTGGCCCACGCCGCCATCCACGGCGGGAAGCTGCCGGTGGGCTATCTGCTCTTTCTTTTTTTCGGCGTGTCCATACTCTTTGCAAACTTCAACCTCACCCCGGACACCGCCCCCATCCTCTACCGTATAACTTTGAATTTTTCCTTTGACTACCTGCCCTATCTGGGCTACGCCGTCTGGGGCTACTGGCTCAGCGGCAGGGAATTCAAAAAAGCCTGGCTCCTCATCGCCCCGGCAGTGTTCCTGGCGGTGACGGCCCTCACCACCTGGGGCAACATCTGGTACTCCAACTACAAGCAGGTGGCAGACGGCTGGCTCTTCAGCTATTTCTCCCTGCCCAGCCTTATCCAGGCCACCATGATATTCTGTTTCTTCCAGGCCCTGAAGGGCCGGCAGTTTAAGCGTCCCAAAGCCTGGGCCGCCCTGGCCGACGCCACCCTGGGCATTTACCTGCTCCACCCCATGCTGATAAACATCCTCCAGCTCCTGGGGCTGAACTTGAGTCTGGAGCGGCCGGTCTCCGGCCTGCTCCTCTTCACGGCGGCGCTGGCCCTTATATGCAGCCTGCTGGCTCTGGCCGGAAAAAAACTGCCCCTGGTGCGGAAACTATTGTAAGCTTTGAGCGTCTAGTTTCTGCGGGAAATAAAATTACATTTACATACGCTCCGCCCGCCCCCACCGGGCCGGCGGAAGACAAGGATAGAGATATGAAAAAAGTTCTGCAAGTCATCATACTGGCCCTGCTGTGCCTGACACTGGCCTTCATCTCCAAAGCAAGGCTGGATTTGGCCCTGACCATAGTACCGGAGGCCCAGGCCTCCGCCGACGACAGCGGGGATACCGTGGACACCCTGGCCCCGGAGTCCTCTCCCACACCCACGCCGGAGCCCACTCCCGAGCCGGAGCCGGAGTATTTCGTCATCTCCTGCATAGGGGACATGACCCTCACCACCAACCAGTATTTCTCCGAGCAGAGCTCCGCCCACTACGCCTCCAAGATGAACGGGGACTACAGCTATCCCTTTGCCAACACCGGCCAGTACTTCTCTGACGACGAGATAACCCTGGGGAATCTGGAGTGCAGCTTCTCCGACAGGAAGCTGCAAAACTCCATCTACGCCCAGTTCTATTTCCTCTGCCCCGCCGACTGGATACAGATACTGCCGGAGGGGGGAGTGGACTTCGTCACCATCGCCAACAACCACACCATGGACTTTAACGAGGCTGGACTGGAGGACACCAAGGCCGCCCTGGACAGCATCGGCATGGCCTACGGCGAGGACGAGCAGGCCCAGGTCATCACCACCCCCAGCGGCATAAAGATGGGCATCTACACCGCCGGAGACGGGGACTCCATCGGCACCGGCAGCACCAATATCCCCGACAAGGACAAGGCCCTGGCCGCCATTGCCGACTTTAAGAGCCAGGGTGTGGACTACATAGTGTGCATGTTCCACTGGGGCAGTGAGCTGAAATACCGGCCCACCGACGCCCAGGTGGAGCTGGCCCACGCCTGCATCGACGCCGGAGCCGACCTTATCTACGGCAGCCACTCCCACTGTCTCCAGCCCATGGAGGAATACAACGACGGCATCATCCTCTACTCCATCGGCAACTGGAGCTTCGGCGGCAGCACCAAGCCCACCGACCCGGACACCGCCATCTTCCAGCTGACCATACGCCGGGACGCCGACGGCAGCATCCACAACGACAGCTACGAAATCATCCCCTGCTGCGTGTCCAGCGACCTGGAGGGGGCCGCCAATAACGTTGACAACTACAACGACTACAAGCCCACCCCCTACGAGCCGGGCACCGAGGCCTACGACCGGGCCATGAGCAAAATCCTGGGCACCTACGAGGGGGACGACATGGTGCGGGATTACTCCGACATCTATGCCAGCTACTCCTGAGGAGGCCGGTCCATGAGTGATATCAGCTTTCGCCCGGCGCTGCCGGAGGACTGCCCCCTGATACTTTCTTTTATAAAAGCTCTGGCTGAATACGAAAAGATGTCTGACCAGGTAGTGGCTACGGAAGAGCTGCTGAGAGAGTGGATATTTGAGAAAGGAAAAGCCGAGGTCATCTTCCCTGTGGTAGATGGGGAGGAAGTGGGCTTCGCCCTCTTCTTCCACAATTTCTCCACCTTTCTGGGCCGTGCCGGTATATACCTTGAGGACCTGTTCATAAAGACTGAGCACCGGGGCAAGGGCTACGGCAAGGCCACCTTGCAGCGGCTGGGGCGCATAGCCCTGGAGCGAGGCTGCGGGCGGCTGGAATGGGCCTGCCTGGACTGGAACAAACCCAGCATAGACTTCTACCTCTCCCTGGACGCCACGCCCATGGAGGACTGGACCGTCTACCGCCTTGCCGGCGACAGCCTAAGGGGCCTGGAGGGAAAGTGAATAGACGGGAAAAAGCGCAGCCCTGAAGGGAAATTCAGGACTGCGCTTTTAATATCTCTATCTCCCGTTTTTTCGGTCAAGTCTTGTTTTCACCCTGCTGTATGCGCTCCAGCTCCCGGAGCAGGAACAGGTACACTCCCTCCTCCCGGTTGCTGCCGGTGACATAGGCGGCGGCCTCCTTCACCTGCCGGGGAGCATTGCCCATTGCCACGCTGTATTTGAGCCGCCTCATGCACTCCAGGTCGTTATAGGAATCCCCGAAATACAGCAGCCGGTCAAGGTCTGTCTCCCCCTCCCGGGCAAGCCAGCTCAGGGCCTGGAATTTCCCCGTACTAAAGTTGAGTATCTCCCAGCTGCCGGAATTGAGATGGACGCTGTACTCCCCCTTCAGCTTTTCGGCCTCCAGGGCTTCTCTCTTTACGCTTATCTTTTCTATCTCCCCCAGATCGGAAGGCAGCCGCTTATATACAAGCCGCCCCTTCCCTACCCGCAGGGCTCTGAGCAGCTTATGCCGGATATAGCCGGCAAGGGAGACGTCCACAGTGCAGGGGCCCTTATCCGTAATACAGCAAAGAGCGGCTCCGCCGTCTTTAAGCTCTCCTCTTATTCTCAGGAAATCCTCTTCCTTCAGGCCCGGGAAGCCGTGGAGCAGCTCCCCGTCAGGGCGGGATATGTACATGCCGTCACAGCTTATCAGCAGGTCTCCGCCGCTCAGCGCCAGGGTCTCCGCCGTCTCCTGCATTTGGGAAAAATGCCGCCCGGAAATGAGGATGAGCCTGTATTCTCTTTTCAAACTGCGGATGTGCTCCGCCGTCTTCGGCGGGACCTTTCCATCCGGTCCCAGCAGGGTCCCGTCCAGGTCCAGGGCTATTGAATCAATTCTCACCGGCATTGTCCCCCAGGCAGGCTTTCAGGTCGATAAGCTCCGCCAGATACCGGGAATATTCCTGGGAGACCATTTTGATGAATCCGCCGCCGCTGAAAAAGGTCAGCTCCCCGCAGTATATCTTCCCGCCTACATTGTACATGTCCACCCGGAGATGCTGGTGGCCGCGGCAAAGAACCCCGGCCAGCTCTATCATCTTGTCTATATTCTCGGGCAGTTTAATATCCTCCGCCGCTATGGCGGGCTGCGCTTTGAAAAGATGGTCTATGGAATTGAGCTGCATGTCGAACTTGTGGTTCTTCACATTGTGCTCCGCCTCGCCGTAGGAGACCATAAAGTACCGGGGCTCCCCTCCGTAACAGTAGAACTTGTAGTCCACCAGGGGGCTGCCATCCGGCTCGGACAGAAACTGCTCGGCGATTATCCGCCGGGGGATGTCCTTGTACGGCCACTCCCGCCACACCAGATAATAGTTCTGGGCCAGGGCTTTGGTCAGCTTCTTCCTGGCCGCCTCCCGGTCCAGCCGGGACTTGTCCCTGCACACGCAAAGGCCGGTACTGGAGGTGTGGTTGCATTTGAGCACAAAGCTGTCCGGCAGGGCGTCAAAATCTATGTCCTCCGCCCGCTCCCATACGCCCAGCAGGGGGATAACATATTCTTCTCCCACCTTGGAGGCAATATACTCTTTGGCCCGGTATTTGTCCGCCATTACCGTATATTCGGGCTTCCTGTCGTGGAGCTTCAGCCACTGGAGTTTTTCGTTCAGCTTCACCGGGTTTTCCAGGTTCAGCTCCTCCCCGGTATTTGCCTTGTACAGCTTCTTCAAAAACTTTTCGTCGGGCATGGAATTATAGCAGCCGAGAAACGCCAAAAGTCTTATCCGGTAATTTTTGTCCAGGACAAACCGTTTCAGAGCTCTGCTGTATTTCTCTGCGTTCATTGGTCAAGGCCTCCTTCTGTTTACTCCAGCACTATGCTGCCTTTGCTTGTCCTCGCTTCCCCGCTGCCGGTGAAGAGCTCCAGCTCCTCGCCGGGGGCGGCGTCGGCCAGGGCGATATAGGCGGTCTTTACCTCCCAGGTGCTCTGGCTGGCCAGGCTCTCTCCGCTCTCTCTGCGAAGCTCCAGAGTCTCCCCGGCCTCCAGCTTCAGGCTGCCGGCATAGAAGGGGACGGAGGCTTCCACGGTGGCCTTCAGGTCCTTGTCCTTGCCCAGGGCCAGCAGACTGCCGCCGCTGATGTTCAGCACCCCGCCGGAGGCGTCTATGGCGTCGTTGCCGGAGCTTACCAATATGCTGCCGCCGCTGATGTTCACCGAGCCCCCCAGCTCCTTGTCGGCGTTGAGGCCGTCCCTCTGGGAGACGATATTCACTTCTCCGCCGCTGATATTGATGTCCTTAATGGAGCTGATGCCCTGGTCCTGGGAGCTGATGAACAGGCTGCCGCCGGTGATATTCACCGAGCCCTTGCCCTCTTTTTCCGCATCGTCGGTCTTCAAGCCGTCGTTGCCGCAGGAGATGTTTACCTGGCCGCCCTTTATATCTACGGACTCGTTGCCCTTGATGCCGTGGTTCACGGCGCTTATCTCCAAGGTGCCGCCGTTTACGTCCACGTCGTTTTTGCAGCCTATGCCGTTATTGATGTTCCCCTCTATTATGAGGGCGCCCGGGCCCATGAAGTCCAGGTCGTCCTCCCCGTAGACTGCGGCCCCGCTGCCCTGGGTGAGAAGCTGAGCATCCTCCGGGGGAGTTCCGGAGCTGAGGGTGCTGGGGGAAGTGTCTTTCACATATATCCGGGTCTTTTCCGCCCGCTCCACGTACAAGGCGGCGTCATTTTCACAATGTATGCTGACGGCGTCCAGGATGAGGTTCACCTCCTGCTTGGTCTCCCCGGTGTCCACCAGGATGCGGCCGTTTTCCAGGCTGCCCCGGAGGAGGAAGCTGCCCCCGGTGCTTATGCTGAGAGTGCCGTTTTCAAAGCTTGCCCCGGGGCCCTCTATCTCCGCGGCGCTGCCATCCAGGCTTATCACCGTGGCGGCGGCCTCCAGCCGTTCCAGCTCGCTGAGCTCCTCCCCGCTTTGGGATCCCTCTTTGCCGCATGCGGCCAGGGCCAGGCTCAGGCTCAGCAGCAGGGCCAGGGCGGCTGCTTTTTTCATATGGTCTCCACCTCTTTCTCCCGGCCGCAGACCACGGTCAAATTGCCGTTGCGGCAGCGTATCTCATCCAGGAAGGCCTTGCTTATCCCCGCCTCCTTCAGCCGCACCTCATAGCACAGCTCGTAGAGGGTGCCCATGTTGCTGGTCTTCACCCGCACCAGCTCATGGCTGAGAGTATACTTTTCAAAGAGGTCGTCAAAGAGGCTCTCGTAGTCCAGATTCTCAGGGATGGTGATTTTCAGCTGACGCAGGGCCCGGCTGCCCTCCCCGAAGCGGAGGCGGCCCAGAATGAGCACGGCAGCGCCCATGATCACAAAGAACAGCGCCGCCAGGCCCACATAGCCCATGCCGCAGGCCAGGCCCAGGGACACGGACATGAACAGCCCCGTTATCTCCCGGGCTGAGCCGGGGACGCTGCGAAAGCGCACCAGGGCAAAGGTGCCGGCCACCGCCAGGCCCGCCCCCACATTGCCGTTTACCAGCATGATGACCACCGCCACCACCGGGGGCAGCAGGGCCAGGGATATGGCCAGGGAGCCGGTATGATAGCTGTGGGCGGTGAAGACCAGGGCCGTCAGCAATCCCAGGGCCAGGGCCGTCAGCACGCATATGAGAAAGCTGGGCACGGTGACCACGCCGTTTATCACGCTGTCCGTTATCAGTTGGTTAAGCAATTACCATCACTCCGTCAAAGTATTTTTCTATCAGTTGGTTTTTATAGCACTGGCCGTATTTGGAGAAGCTGCGGGGGAAGATCTCCAGGCTGCTCAATAGCTCCGCCAGCCACAGGGGGGCCGACTCCGGCATCTTTATCTCCATGAGCAGCTGGCCGTCCTCCAAAAGCTCCCGGCCGAAGTCCCCGGCGGTGAGGCTCAGTTCCGTCTCCCGCCAGCGGATGGAGCTGTCAAAGGTCAATCTGAGCCCCGGCTCCTCCCGGCCCACATAGGCCTTGCGGTCGCAGGCTATGAGCACCTTTGGCTGCACCGGGTTGGTCTTTAAAAACCAGTCTATCTCCCGGCTTATCTGACCGCCGTCGGGAGCGCCCCGGCGTCCCGCCAGGTAGTCCTCCGCCTCCCGCTCCGTCATGCGCACCCGGCGCTTGTAGACGATGCCCTTGTACTTTTTCTTCAGCTCCACAAAGACCTCTCCCTCGGCCCCCGGCACATTGTAGCTGCGCAGGCGCAGCTTCTCTTTATATACCGGCTGCTCGATGGAACTGCGTATCAGGCGGAAGTCATCCCAGTCGTAGTACAGGCTCAGCACCGTGCTCTGGAAAAACTCGTCGGGCATGAGCCGGGGCTCCATCTGAGCCCACAGCCGCTGGTACTGCTCCCGGGACAGCAGATATTTCTTTTCATAGCGCTTGAAGCTGAGCTGTGTTTCCTTCATTGCTCCGTCTCTATCTCTCCGAAATAATATTCCCGTTCCTCTAAGCTCAAGTCAAAGAGCTCACAGAGATTGTCTATATTCAGCTGCTGCCAGTCATAGTCGATGAGCACCGCCTTCAGCTGCTCCACCGACCACTCCCAGTCCGCCGCGCTGCCCCCGAAGCGGGCATAGTCCCGCTCCACCTCCGGGGCGACTATGGCGCAGAGCCGGTCTATCTCCGCCATCACGTTCTCCACCGTCAGCACGCTGCCCATAAGCTCCGCCGCCCGGCTGAGGAAGCGGTCCTTGAACTGGGCATTGTCCATCAGGGGCACCATGAAGGTGGCAAACTGGCGGGTCTGCTGGGCATACTCGCTGAGTACGTTCATGAACACGCTGGCAGGAGTGGAGAAGCTGGCGTCCAGGTCGTAGAACATCAGCCGCCATTTCCCGTCGTTCTCGCTGGAGCGGCAGTAGCGCACATTGCCGGAAGTCAAATCCGTATTGGCGCAGTAGCCCTCCAGTATCAGCCAGTCGATGACGCTGTCCACATCGAACATGTCGCAGAAGTGGCTGTAGTTCTCCTCCAGGCTCATGTCGTTGAAGCGGCAGAACTCCACCACCTCCTCATAGAAGTCCGAGCCCTGGGAGACGTTGGCCTCCAGCACCTCCACACTGTCCCGGCTCACCCCGGCAATGCCGGCGTAGAGCTGTTCGTTGGCCTTCTCCTTCAGGGAGTAGATGCCGGAGTATTCGCCGTTAATGTACAGTATGCAGTAGATGCTGCGCTGGTTTATCACCTTGTCGGTGGCCTGGGCGCAGAGCTCCTGGCTCAGCTCATTTCTGATAATGGATATGGGGAAGTCCTGGCCGGAGCGCAGCAAGAGATTGGTAAACTCCCTCACTCCGCCGTCATAGATGTCATAGTCCAGCGTGCTCTGGCCGTAGGCCCCCCGGAAGCGCACCGACATGTTCTTTTTCGGCAGCACCAGGCTGGTCTCCCCGTGCATGGACACCCCGCAGGCTATGGTAAAGCTGCCGTCCTCCTCGTAAAGGGACAGGCTGGCGGGCAGCTCTATGTCCTTCTGCTTGGCGTTATACATGGTGTCAAACTCCGTGGGGCTGTCCGTCAGCAGGCTCAGCACCGGCAGGCTGTGGTTCTCGTTTATTATAAAGCTGAGGCTCAATGCCCGGCTGGGCAGGGCCCCTTCCTCAAAGTTCACCGCCCTTATCACCGTGGTCTTGTCCACGTATATGGGGCCGGTGTACTCCTGGCTCTCCGCCGTGGGGGCCGAGCCGTCCAGAGTATAGCGTATTGTCCCGGCGGCGCTGAGCTCCACGTACATGCCCTCGATATCGTTATAGACCCCGTCCGCCGTCAGGCTCTCCGGCTTTTCCGCCACCCGGCGCTGCCCGCCGTAGTTCTCCGCTCCGGGGCTGGGGCTGCTGAAGTAGAACCAGCCCGCCTCCCCGGCCATGCGGCCGAAGCTCCCCAGATAGGGGATGTCTTTCAGTGAGACGCAGTCCAGCAGCTCCCCGGCGGAGTTGGCCAGGTACAGCTGCTCGTTTTCCGAGTTCAGCTCAAAGCCGGTGGCGTAATAGCCCTCCGGCAGGGCTTCGGCAGTGCAGTAGAGCACTATCAGCTCTCCCGGCCCCAGCTCCACCTCCGGCAGGCGGTATAAAAGATAGTCGTCCTTATCGTCGGATATGTAATAGTCGGACAAAAGCAGGGTATCGCCGCTGCTGTTCTTCAGCTCCACCCAGTCGTAATACTCCTTGTTCACCGGCGCAGAGTTCAGGTTATAGACCACCGCTTCGTTTATAGTAAGAGGGCTTTCGCAGCTCAGGCTCTGCTGAAAGCTCTCCCAGCCCGCCGCCGTGTTCTCATAGCCCGGCGTGGGGTACAGGCTCTGCTCATAGCCGCCGTCGGCCCCCAGGGCCATGGATATATCTCCATCACAGTCTCCGCAGAGGGCGGAGGAGCAGAGGTAGCCGTACTCATTTCTCAGCCAGACTCCCTCGTCCCCGGAGAGGCTGAAGTCCGTGTGCAGCTCAGCCCCCTGCCGGTCCTTCCCGGAGGCGAAGATCACTATCCGCTGCCCCGGCTCCAGGCTCATTTCCGGCAGGGTCCAGCCCAGCTGATTTTCCCTGTCGGAGATGTTCCAGCCGGAGATATCCACCGTCTCGTCGCTTTGGTTCCACAGCTCTATCCAGTCGGAGAAGTCCCCGTCCTCATCCCGGAGGGTGGTACGGTTCTTCTCCATAAATTCGCTTATCACTACCTGGCCCGCTCCCCGGCTCAATTCCTCCGGGTCCGGGCTGGGGCTGGCCGTGGGGCCGGCCTCCCCGGTGGGGGCGGGAGTTTCCGCCTCCCCGGCCCCCGGCAGCAGCGCCGCCGCCAGGGCTATTGCAAGCACCAGGACCGCCGTGGCGGCCAGGGCTATTATACTTTTTTTGTTCATGGCTGCTCCTGTGTACAAAAATACATTGTATTATACCGCGTTTTCCCCCATTAGTCAATGCGTGGGGGCCCGGCGGGGCGGGCCTTGAATAGGCTCCGGGCGTCCGGGCAGGGAGCGGGAGAAAATTTTTCCGCCGGGAAAATGTAAAAAACTCTTGACAGTTTTCCTCCCATGCTGTATGCTGATGATGTCAAAAGTTTTTTACATTTTTGTATTGTCAAAGGAGGACGCCATGTTTTTGACCACCTTATTTATCCTGTATCTCTGCGCCATGATGGCCCTGGACATTGCCATGCTGGTGTCCCTGCTCCGGCCGGGGGATGAACGGCGGCAGCTGGTGGTGTGGAAGGCCAGCACCTGGACCCTCATTGGCCTGGTGGGCATGCTGGTCATAGAGGTCATAAAAGGCCTGGTCACCGGCAGCGTGGACATGATAAACCCTTTTATCCACCTCACCGTAGCGGCCACGCTGTACTTCGGCTTCAGCCTCTATTTCAAGAGGAAGCTGGGGGGCTGAGATGGAAAACTGCATAAGGGAGCGGCGAAAGGAGCTGGGCCTGTCCCAGGAGGAGCTGGCCAAGCGCTGCGGCGTCACCCGCCAGACGGTGAACGCCATCGAGAACAACAAATACGACCCCACCCTGGCCCTGGCCTTTGCTCTGGCCGGGGAGCTGGGGCTGAAGGTGGACGAACTTTTCAGCTTGTCGAAGAAGGCATAGCCTTCTTCGACAAAAGGGCTTGCACTTCGCTTCATGCCTCGGTTGTACGCCTACGGCGTACAATTCGACACTCAGCTCCGTGAGAGGTGTTTTCTGCGACGCACATGTCGCCGCAGAAAACGATTGAATTTATTTTTTCGCTGCGGCGAAAAAACTCTGCGAGGCTTTTTTGCAAGCTGAAAGCCGGGGCTTTCCCCGGCTTTTGCTTTTGTGGAGGCCGGGCCGTATTGATAAAGGGAGACCGGGCTGATATAATAAACTTGTGAAATTTTGTGCTCATGCACAGTGAATACAGGGAGGCAGACCATGAAAAAAATTCTCATGCTGGGCACCGGGGGCACCATTGCCTCGGAGATGACGCCGGAGGGCCTGACTCCGGAGCTGCGCCCGGCCCAGCTGCTCAGCTATGTGCCCGCCATCAAGGAGCTGTGCCATGTGGACTGCCTCTCCCTTTTCAATATAGACTCCACCAACATCACTCCCCGGCACTGGTGCGCCATCTCCCGAGCCCTGGAGCTGAATTACGATCTCTACGACGGCTTCGTCATCAGCCACGGCACCGACACCATGGCCTACACCGCCGCCGCCCTCAGCTACATGGTCCAGGATGCGGACAAGCCCATAATCATGACCGGGGCCCAGAAGCCCATCAATTACGACTCCACCGACTCCAAGCTGAACCTGACAGACGCTTTCGTCTGCGCCTGCTCGGAGGAGCTGGCCGGAGTGGACATAGTGTTCAGCGGCCGGGTCATCCTGGGCACCCGGGCCAGAAAGACCTGCTCCAAGAGCTTTGCCGCCTTCTCCAGCATCAACTACCCGGACCTGGCCATACTCCAGGACCACCGGCTCATGTGCTACATCACACCCCGCTACCGCCGCAAGCCCCACTTTTTCCATGAGCTGGAGGAGAAGGTGGCCCTGGTGAAGATGGTCCCGGGCACGGAGCCGGAGCTGCTGGACTTTCTCCTCAGCCGGAACAAGGCCCTCATTATCGAGTGCTTCGGCGTGGGGGGCCTGCCCTCCTATGAGGACAGCCGCCTCCTTGAGCTGGTGGACCGGCACACCGCCCAGGGCAAGTTCATCGTGGCCACCACCCAGGTACAGAACGAGGGCTCCGACCTCTCCGTCTACTCCGTGGGCAACAGCCTGAAGGGCAACCCCTATGTGCTGGAGGGCTTCGACATGACCACCGAGGCTGTCTACGCCAAGATGATGTGGATACTGGCCCAGACCGGGGATGCGGAGGAAGTGAACCGCCTGTTCTACACCCCCGTGGCCCACGATATTCTCCACAGAGGTTGAAGCTATGGAAACCGTTATTGTCATAGGCGGCGGGGCCTCCGGCCTCATGGCCGCCATAACTGCGGCGGAGGACAAGAGCCGCCGGGTCATCCTCCTGGAGCGGCAGCAGCGCATCGGCCGCAAGCTGCTGGCCACCGGCAACGGCCGCTGCAATCTCACCAACACCGGGGCCTCCCTTGAAAACTACCACGGGGAGCAGGAGGGCTTTGCCGCTCCCGCCCTCAGCAAGTTCACCCCCGCTCAGGCCTTAGATTTTTTCCACGGCCTGGGGCTGCTCACAGTCACCGAATATGGCGGGCGGGTCTATCCCCTCTCCGATTCCGCCAACAGCGTGGCGGACCTGCTGCGCTTTGCCCTGGAGAGAGCCGGGGTGGAGCTGCGCTGCGCCTGCCCCGCCCGCTCCATTGAGCGCCGGGGCAAGGGCTACGCCGTGGTCGCCGACGAGGGGCGGCTGGAGGCCGACTATGTGATAGTTGCCTGCGGCGGGGCCGCCGGGGCAAAGCTGGGGGGCGTCATGGATGGCTACGAGCTTTTAAAGCCCCTGGGCCACAAGCGCACGGCCCTGCGCCCGGCCCTGGTGCAGCTGCTCACCGCCCCGGAATATCCCCGGGCCCTGAAGGGCATCCGGGCCGACGGGGAGCTGAAGCTCCTGGCCGGGGGCCAGGTCCTGTGCCGGGGCCTGGGGGAGATACAGTTCACAGAAAACGGCGTCTCCGGCCCGGCAGCCTTTGACATCTCCCGCAGCGCCGCTCAGCTGGGCGAGGGCGGAGAGCTGAGCATAAACTTCTTCCGCAGCCTCGGCCCGGAGGAGCTGCGCTCCCTGCTGCGCCGCCGCCGGGAGACTTTCCCGGAGCTGCCCGCCTCGGAGCTTTTCACAGGCATGCTCCACAACCGCCTGGGCCGGATGCTGGTGAAATACGCCGCCATCCCCCAGGAGCTGCCTTTGGCTCGGCTAGGCGACATCCAGCTGGAGAGTGCAGCCCGGGCAGCCACGGATTTCAAACTTAAGCTCCTGGGCACCGAGGGCTTTGACAAGGCCCAGGTCACCGCCGGGGGCATAAAGACCGGAGGCTTCAACCCGGAGACTCTGGAGAGCTGGTTCATGCCCGGGCTCTTCGTCTGCGGGGAGCTGCTGGACGTGGACGGGGACTGCGGGGGCTACAACCTCCAATGGGCCTGGAGCAGCGGCCATCTGGCGGGGAGGCTGGGAAAATGATACTTATACGTTCTCTGCGCTTGGAGGCGGGGGAGGATATCTCCGCCCTGCGCCCCCGGGCCGCCAAGGCCCTGGGCTGTCCCGCCCGGGAGATAGGGGAGCTGAAACTGGTGAAGCGCTCCCTGGACGCCAGAAAGAAAAGCGACATTCACTACGTCTGTTCCGTGGCGGTGAGCCTCCCCGGGGAGGAAAAGTACCTGGAGCGGGACAGGGCTCTGAGTCCCTACCATCCCCCGGAGCTGGAGCTGCCCTCGGTAGAGTCGGAGGGCTCCCCGGTGGTGGTGGGCTTCGGCCCGGCGGGGATGTTCGCCGCCCTGGCTCTGGCCCGGGCCGGGGCCAGGCCCATAGTCCTGGAGCGGGGAAAACCGGTGGAGCAGCGGCAAAAGGACGTGGAGGCCTTCCGCCGGGGCGGCCCCCTGAACGCCGAGAGCAACGTCCAGTTCGGGGAGGGGGGCGCCGGCACCTTCTCCGACGGGAAGCTGAACACCGGCACCCACGATGAGCGCATGAGCTGGGTGCTCCGGGAATTTTACCGCCACGGGGCCCCGGAGAGCGTCACCTACGACGCAAAGCCCCATGTGGGCACCGACATCCTGGTGGATGTGGTGAGAAACATCCGCCATGAGATACTGGAGCTGGGGGGCGAGATACGCTTCGGCTCCCGTCTGGAAAGGCTGCTTATCCAAGAGGGCCGTCTCACCGGCATAGAATACAGCTGCGCCGGCAGGACGGAAAGCCTGGACTGCTCCCGGCTCATCCTGGCCATAGGCCACTCCGCCAGGGACAGCTTTGAAAAGCTTCTGGCCCAGGGCATACACATGGAACAAAAACCCTTTTCCATGGGAGTTCGCATAGAGCATCTGCAAAAGGACATCGACCTGGCCCAGTACGGCCGGGAGCGGGGCAAGCTGCCCCCCGCCGTCTACAATCTCAGCGTACACCTGCCCGACGGCGGCAGCGCATACACCTTCTGCATGTGTCCCGGAGGCAAGGTCTTTGCCGCCGCCTCGGAAGCAGGGGGCGTGGTCACCAACGGCATGAGCTACTCCAAGCGGGACGGGGAAAACGCCAACGCAGCATTGCTGGTGACTCTCCGGCCGGAGGACTTCCCTTCGGAGCACATCCTCTCCGGCATGTACTGGCAGAGGGAGATAGAGCGCCGGGCCTATGAATACACCGGCGGCTACCGAGCCCCCGCTCAGCTGGCGGGGGACTTCCTGGCCGGGCGGCCCAGCGCCGGTCCCGGGAAGGTGAAGCCCAGCTATGAGCCGGGAGTGTACTGGGGGGACATCCGCCGGGTGCTGCCGGAGAAGATATGCTCCGTGCTTGCCGCCGCATTGCCGGAGCTGGGGAAAAAGCTCCGGGGCTTTGACGACGGTGAGGCGGTGCTCACCGCCCCGGAGACCCGCTCCTCCTCCCCGGTGCGCATAGTCCGGGGAGAGGACCTGCAGAGCTCGGTGAAGGGCCTCTACCCCTGCGGGGAGGGGGCGGGCTACGCCGGGGGCATAACCTCCGCCGCCGTGGACGGCCTGCGCTGCGCCCAGGCGATTTTACAGGATATGACAAAAAATGACTGAAGCCGCCTTTTTCCGTCTTGCCAAGGCGGGGCTTTTGCGCTAGAATCGAGGCGACTATTCTTTTTGGAGGACTTCACATGGAACTTTTAGAGCGGCGCATACTCTCCGACGGCAAGGTTTTGCCCGGCGGTATACTGAAGGTAGACGGCTTTCTCAACCATCAGATAGACCCGGCCCTTCTCTACGAGATGGCCCTGGAGCTGAAGCGGCTCTACGCCGGGGAGGAGGTCACCAAGGTGCTGACCATCGAGGCCTCCGGCATTGCCATTGCCGCTCTGGTGGGCTATGTCTTCGGCTGCCCCCTGGTCTTTGCCAAGAAGAGCAAAAGCAAAAACATCTCCCCCAATGTGTATTCCGTGGAGGTGGAGTCCTTCACCCACGGCAACACCAACACCGTGGTGGTGTCCAAGGAGTATCTGAAAGCGGAAGACCGGGTGCTCATTATCGACGACTTTCTGGCCACCGGCGCGGCCCTGGTGGGGCTGAAGGCCCTGGTGGAGCAGGCCGGGGCCACTCTGGTGGGCGCCGGCATCGCCATCGAGAAGGTGTTCCAGGGCGGCGGAGACCTGCTCCGCTCCCAGGGTCTGCGCATAGAGTCCCTGGCCCGCATCGCCTCCATGGGGGACGACAGCCTGAATTTCTGTTGAATTTAGTTAAAATCTACAATTTAGAGCGGCGAAAAATGTCAAAATCGTACAGGAGGTACACTTGACTTTTTTCGCCGCTGCTGTTAGTCTAGTATCGTAAAGTTAATAAGAGAGTTTTCGATATATAACAAATGATATGGATTTGGAGTTTCTACCCGGACGCCGTAAATGACCGGACTATCGAATGCTTTTCCCGGGACGGGTTTTCCGCCCCGTTTTGGATATTGCATTGGTACCGAATATCTCATTCGCGCCAATGCATCTTTGTTTTTCCACCCTGTCAAATTTTGACAGGCCCTGTCGGTCAATCCCGCCTGTGCGGTTTTGATAAATCTTTTATTTCTGAGGAGATCAACGAATGAAAAAGATCATTGCTCTGCTTATGGCTCTGTGCATGGTGTTTGCTCTCTGCGCCTGCGGCCAGTCCGAGGCCCCCGCTGAGGACGCCGCCGAAGCTCCCGCCGAGGAAAACGCTCTGGCCGATCTGAAGCTCGGCTTCATCTTCCTCCACAATGAGAACTCCACTTACGACCTTAACTTCATCAACGCCGCCAAGGAAGCCTGCGCCAACCTGGGCCTCACCGAGGATCAGTACATCTTCCGTACTGACATCCCCGAGTCCGAGGAGTGCTACGAGGCCGCCTGCGAGCTGGCTGACGAGGGCTGCGACATAATCTTTGCCGATTCTTTCGGCCATGAGGGCTTCATGATCGAGGCCGCCAAGGAATTCCCCGACGTGGTTTTCTGCCACTCCACCGGCACCCGGGCCCACACCGAGGGTCTTGACAACTACCACAACGCCTTTGCCTCCATCTATGAGGGCCGCTACCTGGCCGGTATCGCCGCCGGTATGAAGCTCAACGAGATGATAGAGGCCGGCGAGATCACCGCCGACGAGGCCAAGATGGGCTACGTGGGCGCTTACACCTACGCCGAGGTCATCTCCGGCTACACCTCCTTCTACCTGGGCGCCAAGTCCGTCTGCCCCTCCGTCACCATGGAAGTGACCTTCACCGGCTTCTGGTACGATGAGACCGCCGAGAAGGAAGGCGCCAACAAGCTCATCAGCAACGGCTGCAAGCTCATCAGCCAGCATGCCGACTCCATGGGCGCCCCCACTGCCTGCGAGACCGCCGGCGTACCCAACGTCTCCTACAACGGCTCCACCATCGACGCCTGCCCCAACACCTTCATCGTCTCCTCCCGCATCAACTGGGCTCCCTACTATGAGTTTGTTGTGAACGCCTACCTCAACGGCGAGGAGATCCCCGCCGACTGGACCGGCACCATCTCCACCGGCTCCGTCGTCCTCACCGATGTGAACGAGGCCGTTGCCGCTGAGGGCACCGCCGAAGCCATCGAGGAAGCCAAGGCCAAGCTGGTCTCCGGCGAGCTGCAGGTCTTTGACACCGCCACCTTCACCGTGGGCGGCGAGACCCTCACCAGCCACATGGCCGATGTAGATTCCGATGCCGAGAACAGCCCCGACACCGAGGTCATCGAGAACGGCGTATTCATGGAGTCCAAGTTCCGCTCCGCTCCCTACTTCGACGTTCAGATCGACGGCATCTCCCTGCTGGATACCAATTTCGGTTGATCAACAACCAAACTGCACTTGCAACATACGGGGCGCCGGTAATCTTTACCGGCGCTCCATGCCCTCAGGGGCTTTCGCCCCATATCTCAGGCTGCAAAGGGCAGCGCAGCGAAAAATCACTGCGCTGCCCTTTACAGCTTGCCGCCCATACTATATTATTGTAGACGGCCCCTTATCCCACTTTATTCGACAGGAGTGACGGCTTTGGACAACAAGACTCCCGCAGTCAGGATGCGCAATATTACCAAGACCTTCGGCCCGGTGGTAGCCAACGACAAGGTGTGGCTGGATATCTACCGGGGAGAGATACTGGCCCTGCTGGGTGAAAACGGCAGCGGCAAGACCACTTTGATGAACATGCTCTCCGGCATATACTTCCCCGACGAGGGGCAGATAAGCATCGACGGCAGGGAAGTGGTCATACGCTCCCCCAAGGACGCCTTCGACCTGGGTATAGGCATGATACACCAGCACTTCAAGCTGGTGGACGTACTCAGCGCAGCGGAGAACATAGTCCTGGGCCTCCATGAGCCGGGCCGCCTGGATTTGGAAAAGGTGGCGGAGCGCATCCGGGGCATCTGCAATGCCTACGGCTTTGAGGTGGACCCCCATCAGAAGATATACGACATGTCCGTGTCCCAGAAGCAGACGGTGGAGATAATCAAGGTCCTCTACCGGGGTGCGGACATCCTCATCCTGGACGAGCCCACCGCCGTGCTCACCCCCCAGGAGACCGACAAGCTCTTTGCCGTGCTGCGCAACATGCGCAACGACGGCAAGGCCATCGTCATTATCACCCACAAGCTCCACGAGGTGGAGGAGCTCTCCGACCGGGTGGCCATACTCCGCCACGGCCAGTTCATCGGAGACATGCCCACCAAAAAGACCAACGCCCAGGAGATGACCAACATGATGGTGGGCCACGCCGTCTCCCTGAACATAGAGCGGCCGGAGCCGGTGGACCCCAAGCCCCGCATAGAGGTGAAGAATCTCACGGTGCGCAGCATTGACGGGGTACTGAAGCTGGACGACGTCAGCTTCACCGCCAACTCCGGGGAGATACTGGGCATCGCCGGCATCTCCGGCTGCGGCCAGAAGGAGCTGCTGGAATCCATCGCCGGCCTCCAGCCTACGGAGAGCGGCAGCATCTGCTACATTGAAGACAACGGCGAAAGAGAGGAGCTCATCGGCAAGGACCCCCTGGCCATTGCGGACATGGGCGTCAGCCTCTCCTTCGTGCCCGAGGACCGGCTGGGCATGGGCCTGGTGGGGAACATGGACCTGGCGGACAACATGATGCTCCGCTCCTTCCGCCGGGGCAGGGGCTTCTTTACCGACCGCAAGTCCCCCAGGAAGCTGGCCCAGGAGGTGGTCCACGACCTGGAAGTTGTGACGCCCAGCATAGCTACTCCGGTGCGCCGGCTCTCCGGCGGCAATGTGCAGAAGGTGCTGGTGGGCCGGGAGATAGCCTCCGCCCCTACGGTGCTCCTCACCGCCTACGCCGTCCGGGGCCTGGACATCAATTCCTCCTACACCATCTACGACCTGATAAACCGCCAGAAAAAGGCGGGCGTTGCCGTTATCTACGTGGGCGAGGATCTGGACGTGCTGCTGGAGCTGGCAGACCGTATCCTGGTGCTCTGCGGCGGCAAGGTCAGCGGCATCGTCCCGGGCCGGGGCGCCAAGAAACGGGACGTGGGCATGATGATGACCAGACTGGGAGGTAATGCTGCCAATGAATAAACAGAGCAAGGGACCTCTGGTCCATATAGTCAAGCGGGGCAGTCTGCCCTGGTACGCCGCCTGGGGCATACGCCTGCTGGCCATAGTCCTGGCCCTGATAGCCTGCGCCCTGGTGACCACCGTCACCACCGGGGAAAACCCCATCCAGGTCTACGCCGCCATTATAGACGGCGCCTTCGGCACCGCCAGGAAGACCTGGATAACCTTCCAGAATATGTCGGTGCTGCTGTGCATCTCCCTGGCCGTGACCCCCGCCTTCCGCATGCGCTTCTGGAATATCGGGGCCGAGGGCCAGACCCTGGCCGGCTGCCTGGCCACCGCCGCCTGCATGATACTCCTGGCAGGCAAGGCGCCTAATTGGCTCATCATCTGCTCCATGGTCCTGGCCGCTATCGCCGCCGGAGCCCTCTGGGGCTTCATCCCCGCCTTCTTCAAGGCCAAATGGAACACCAACGAGACCCTCTTCACCCTGATGATGAACTACGTGGCTACGCAGTTGGTGGCCTACTTCGTCATCCTCTGGGAAGTGCCCAAGGGCGCCGGCAAGATAGGCATAATCAACCAGAGCAGCGAGCTGGGCTGGCTGCCCCAGCTCTTCTCCAGCAAGTACCTGCTGAGCATCATTGTAGTCGCCATAGCCACCATACTTATGTATCTGTACCTGAACTACACCAAGCACGGCTATGAGATATCCGTGGTGGGCGAGAGCGAACGCACCGCCCGCTACGTGGGCATCAAGGTGGAGAAGGTCATAGTCCGCACCATGGCCATCTCCGGCGCGGTCTGCGGCCTGGCGGGGCTGCTGCTGGTGGGCGGCATTAACCACACCGTCACCACCACCATCGTGGGCGGCCGGGGCTTTACCGCCGTCATGGTCTCCTGGCTGGCCAAGTTTGACCCCATTATAATGATATTTACCAGCCTGCTGCTGGTCTTCCTGGATAGGGGCGCCAATGAGATCTCCACAGATTTCGGCCTGAACCAGTCTTTCTCCGACATTATCACCGGCATCATACTGTTTTTCATAATCGGCTGCGAGTTCTTTATCAACTACAAGATAAGCCTGCGCAAAGCAGCCGGGAAGGAGGACTAAGCCATGTTCGATTTCGTCTCCTTTATCCCCAGAGCCGTGATGCAGGGCATACCCCTGCTCCTGGGCTGCACCGGGGAAACCCTCACCGAGAAGTCCGGCAACCTGAACCTGGGCCTGCCCGGCGTCATGTATGTGGGAGGAATCTCCGGGGTCATCGGCTCCTTCCTCTATGAGCAGTCCCTGTCCGGCCCCGAGGCCATCAACGGCTTTCTGGCCGTGGTCATACCTCTGGTATGCTGCCTTTTGGGTTCCCTGCTCATGGGTCTGCTCTACTGCTTCCTCACCGTCACCCTGAGGGCCAACCAGAACGTCACCGGCCTTGCCATGACCACCTTCGGCGTGGGCTTCGGCAACTTCTTCGGCGGCTCCCTCATTAAACTTACCGACAGCGAGGTGCCCTCCATAGCCCTCTCCGCCACCAGCGCCTACTTCAGCCGCTCCCTGCCCTTTGCCGACGACTTGGGCTGGTTCGGCCAGATCTTTCTCAGCTACAGCTTCCTGGCTTATGCCGCCATTGTCATCGCCTTTATCTGCGGCTATGTGCTCAAGCGCACCAGGGTGGGCCTGCATCTGAGGGCCGTGGGGGAAAATCCCAACACCGCAGACGCCGCCGGTATCAACGTCAACCGCTACAAGTATGTGGCCACCTGCGTGGGCTGCATGATAGCGGGCCTGGGCGGCCTGTACTACGTCATGGACTACGCCAGCGGCGTCTGGTCCAACGACGCCTTCGGCGACAGGGGCTGGCTGGCCCTGGCCCTGGTCATCTTTACCATCTGGAAGCCCAATGTGGCCGTCTTTGCCTCCATCCTCTTCGGCGGGCTCTACATCCTTTATCTCTACATCCCCACAGGCATGGACCTGACAGCCAAGGAGCTGTACAAGATGCTGCCCTATGTGGTCACCATCATCGTCCTGGTCATCTCCTCCATGCGCAACAAGCGGGAGAACCAGCCCCCAGCCTCCCTGGGCCTGGCCTACTTCCGGGAGGAACGCTAGGCGCAAAAGCTTTCATATCGTCCCTTATATCCTCAAACTCCCGGCGGAGCTCCGCCGGGAGGTTTCGTATATTCCCTTTAAAAAATTTCTCCTTTCCTGCAACAAAAAGGCGCCGGATTCCGTTTATATATATGAATGCGTTCATATTCGGGGGAAGCCGGAAAGGCCGGGGCCCCCGGAAAAAGGAAAGGCCGTGATGCATCATTGAATGAAAAGCGCACATTGAAGGCCCTGAGGCAGGGGGACCCTGCCGCCCTGTCGGAGATAATCCGGCAATACACCCCCTATGTCTATGCCATTGCCCGGAACATACTCTCCCCGGCCCTGCCTGGGGAGGACATCGAGGAGACCGTCTCCGACGTGTTCTGCTCGGCCTGGTACAGCCGGGACCGCCTGGAGCCGGGGAAGCTGAAGGCCTGGCTGGCCGTCACCGCCAGGAACGCCGCCCGGGACCGGCTGAGAAGACTGAGACTGACACATCCCCTGGAGGAGGACATGCTGGATATAAGTCTCCCGGACATGGAGGAGGCCCTGGCGGAGCGGGAGCTGGCTGAGGCCTGCCGCCGGGCAGTGGACAGTTTGGGGGAGCCGGACAGGGAAATTTTCCAGCGGCGATATTTCCTGTACCAGAAGACGGAGGACATCGCCCGGGAGATGGGTCTGGGCCACAGTGCAGTGCGCAGCCGCCTGATGCGGGGGCGCACAAAGCTGAGAGAATATCTGGAAGAAAGGGGCTGGGCTTATGCAGATCAGAATCACTGAGCTGATGGGCGGCTGCTGCCCCGAGAGGGCGGAGCCGGGCCGCCGGGATGCCGGGCTCGTCCGGCGCATAGAAAGGGACGTTTTTATTAAACTGAATATTGACAGGCGGCAGCTCCGCCGCAGGAATATTATTCGTACCGTCCTGATAGCCGCAGTGATAGCGGCGCTGATGACCGTCACCGCCTTTGCCGCCGGGCTCTTCACCATGGAGCGCCATCAGGTGGAAGACAGCGAGGAGGTCAGCGGCTACTGGCGCTTCTACGACGAGGAGGGCAATCTCACCGAGGCGCAGAAATGGACCTACCCCGAGGCCAGCATAGTATTCACTTTCTGCGGCCCTGAGGAAGAATACAACCGGCCGGAATTTCGCTTCGGCTGGCTGCCGGAGGAGGGGGAGCACTATGAGGAACAGCAGGAATTCATCGACGGGGACGAGGACGGCTGGTTAAGCAATTACGGCCTGATGTGTCAGTGTGAAATTATCCCCTGTCAGGCTGGCGTAATGTCGGTCCCTGCCAATGGCTACCAGGGCGTCCTGAACGGGGAGGCCACGGTGCTGAAGGAGGAGACCTGGGACTGCTGGGCCGTGACCGAGATCCAGGTAGACTACACCGGCTGCAAATCGGTGTGCTGGCCGGAGCCTGTGAACTACATCTACATGTTCGACGAGGAGCGGGGCTATCTGGCCTATGTAAAGGGCTGCGACGACATGGAGACCCTGGAGAAGATTGCCAGGAATATGGAGATACGGGAGAGCGACACTCCCAACCCCAGCTATGGCAGCCCCTTGGACGAGATACAGATAGGAATCTTCGACCTGGGCCGTGGTTAAACATTTCCGCCGCCATGCAAAAGCCCCGCAGGGATTGCTCCTGCGGGGCTGAATTTATATCTTATGACGGGCTTCTGCTCTCTCTGTCATATCAAACCTTGAAGTTGACGGAGGTAGCGCCCTGGCTCTCGTGCTGGAACTGGTAGTCCTTGCCGGGGAGGATGGCGTTGAGGACGATGCCCACCACAGAGGCCACGGCCAGGCCGGAGAGGCTGACGGAGCCGATGTGCACGGCGCCTTCGGCGCTGTTGGCTATGCCCAGGCTCAGCACCAGGATAAGGGCGGCAATGACCACGTTCCGGGTGTTGGTGAAGTCCACCTGGTTCTCCACCACGTTGCGCACGCCCACGGCGGAGATCATGCCGTAGAGCACCAGGGACACGCCGCCGATGGTGGCGGCGGGCATGGCGGTGACCAGGGCGGCAAACTTGGGGCAGAAGCTGAGGACTATGGCAAAGAGGGCGGCCAGGCGGATGACCCGGGGGTCATAGACTTTGGACAGGGCCAGCACGCCGGTGTTCTCGCCGTAGGTGGTGTTTGCAGGGGCGCCGAAGAGAGAGGCAAAGGTGGTGGCCAGGCCGTCCCCCATGAGGGTGCGGTGCAGGCCCGGCTCCACCAGGAAGTTCTTTTCCACGGTGGAGGAGATGGCGCAGATGTCGCCGATGTGCTCCATCATGGTGGCAATGGCCAGAGGTACGATGGTGATGCAGGCGGTGATGAGCATGCCGGTGTCGGCACCGTTCATGAACAGGCCGAAGACGGTGGCGTCCTTGTGGATGGGCAGGCCTATCCAGTCGGCCTGGGCCACAGTCTGAGCCACGGCTTCACGGGAGGCCGGGTCGACTATCATGCTCACCAGGTAGGAGGCCGCCACGCCTATGAGGATGGGAATTATCTTTATCATGCCCTTGCCCCACATGTTGCAGATGATGACCGCCAAGATTGCCACAATGGCCACCAGGGGGTTTGCACCGCAGTTGTCAATGGCGGAGGAGGACAAAATCAGGCCGATGGCGATGATGATGGGGCCGGTGACTATGGGCGGGAAGAAGCGCATCACCCGGTTCACGCCCACGCTCTTTATCACGGCGGCCAGGATAACGTACAGCAGGCCGGACACGGCCACGGCAAAGCAGGCGTAGGGCAGCAGCTCCGCCTCCCCGTTGGGGGCGATGGCCCAGTACCCGGCCAGGTAGGCGAAGGAGGAGCCCAGGAAGGCGGGCACCATCCGCTTGGTGAGCAGGTGGAACAGCAGCGTGCCCAGGCCCGCAAACAGCAATGTGGTGGCTACGTCCAGCCCGGTGAGGGCGGGCACCAGCACCGTGGCGCCGAACATGGCGAACATGTGCTGAAGGCCCAGGATGAGCATCTTGGATGTGCCCAGAGTGCGGGCGTCATAGATGGGGCCTTCGCTTACAGTCTTTTCTTTACCCATTTTTCGTACCTCTCTTTTATTTAGTTTTCTCTTTTGCCCCGGCACCGCCCGGAGAGGCGCTGGAAACGGCCGCAAAAAAATGCCTTGCCCTCTCCGGCAAGACATAAAAAGATGTGGCCTGGATATTCCACAGCCTTCCATATGAGCGATTTTGCCGGTCTCGGTGTACCCGGGATACGCATCCCTTTTGACTAAATCTTCTTTTCCCGAGCATTATACTTTATGGGTCCGTTCTTTGCAAGGCCCTTTTTCAGTTTTGGAAGTTCGGACAATTTGCCCCGGAGGCGCCGGCAGTTTTTGGCCGCGGTGCACAAAGCCCCGAAGTGCCGGGAGGGACGTAAAAACGGCCCCCGGCTTTCGCCGGGGGCCTGCATATATTATTCGGTTTGAATTACCACTCCAGGTTCTTCTCGGTCTCCTTGGAGAAGACGTGGGCCACGTTGCCGTTGAAGCTGAAGCTGACGGAATCGCCTATGCTGTAGCTGCCCTTCATGTCGATGGTGGGGACGATGATGATGACGTCCCGGCCCTCGGCGGACAGGTGCAGGTGCACGGAGGAGCCCATCATTTCGGACACGTCCACCTTGGCGGGCACGCCGCCCTCCACCAGGTTGGTGTGCTCGGGACGGACGCCCAGGATGACATCCTGAGGCTGCACGTCCTTGGCGGCCAGGCGCTCCTGCTTGTCCTGGCTCAGCTCCACCTTCACGTTGGCCAGCTGCACATAGTACTTGCCGTTCTCCTTGAGCAGCTTTGCATCGAAGAAGTTCATCTGAGGGGTGCCTATGAAGCCGGCCACAAAGAGGTTCCGGGGATTGTTGAACACTTCCTGGGGAGTGCCTATCTGCTGGATGTAGCCGTCGCGCATGATGACGATACGGTCGCCCAGGGTCATGGCCTCGGTCTGGTCATGGGTGACGTAGATAAAGGTTGTATTGATACGCTCGCGCAGCTTGATTATCTCTGCACGCATCTGGTTACGCAGCTTTGCGTCCAGGTTGGACAGAGGCTCGTCCATAAGGAAGACGGCGGGGTCACGCACTATGGCGCGGCCTATGGCCACACGCTGGCGCTGGCCGCCGGACAGGGCCTTGGGCTTGCGGTCCAGGTACTGGGTGATGTCCAGTATCTCCGCGGCCTCGCGGACCTTCTGGTCGATGACGTCCTTGCGCTCCTTGCGCAGCTTCAGAGAGAAGGCCATGTTCTCATACACGGTCATGTGGGGGTACAGGGCGTAGTTCTGGAAGACCATGGCTATATCCCTGTCCTTGGGGGCCACGTCGTTCATCAGCTTGCCGTCGATGTACAGCTCGCCCTCGCTTATCTCCTCCAGGCCGGCCACCATGCGCAGGGTGGTGGACTTGCCGCAGCCGGAGGGTCCGACCAGGACGATGAACTCCTTGTCCGCTATCTCCAGGTTGAACTCCTGCACGGCCACAACGCCCTGCTCGGTGATCTGGAGATTGACCTTCTTCTCTTCCGGCTCGTCATGGTCCTTTTTCTTTTTCTTCTTGGTCTCGCCGCTGACGAACGGATAGATCTTCTTCACGTTTTTCAGTACTACAGTTGCCATTTTTCTCGACTCTGAACGCCGGGCCTCCGCCGCTGGCCTCCTCGCAGGGGCATAGCCACCCGCATTACGACAGGTCTCCACACTGCCGCACCCTGAGCCCCAGGGAAATGTTTTTTCCTCCTTATTAAAGCTGTATCCGGCTTGGGTAATGGAGAGCCGGACACGCAGTCAGAATATGGGTACACACATACCCTTTTTACAGTTTATCCTATCCGAGCGTTTTTTTCAAGGAAAGTCTCCCGGGGCGCATCCAAATTTTCCGCCTCAAAATTGTGCAGCTTCCACAAGAAAAGCCCCCGGCCCTGGGGCCGGAGGCTTGGAGGATATGGGGGACCGGGGGTAGAGGCAAGCCGGAGACTCAGTCTTCCTCCAGCACCTCTCCGCCGGTGACTTTCTTTTCAAACTTCTCCATGAGGAAGGGGGAGAAGATGCCCACGATGCTGAGGATTATCAGCACCCAGCTCACCGGGGACTGGAACAGGCAGCCTATATCCCCGTCGCTGACCCGGAGGGCGCCCCGCAATCCCTTTTCACTGATGGGCCCCAGGATGAGGGCCAGGACCACGGCGGCGGTATTCAAATCGAACTTACGCATCAGGTAACCCAGAGCGCCGAAGATGAGCATGACGATGACGTCGCTCATGTTCTTGTGGATGGCGTAGGAGCCGATGACGCAGAGCACCGTGACGCAGGGGATGAGGATGGCGTCGGACAGGCGGGAGATCTGGGCAAAGCCACGGCAG
>DBFSDV010000012.1:0-5291 GCA_048417135.1 Candidatus Limivicinus sp.
GCATAATTTCGGCGACCCAGGCGGTTATATAGGGCCGCAGGGCAAACATCACCAGCACCACGGTCAGCACCACCACAATGAGCTGCCGGCGGCCGCTGTCGGCGGAAGAGAGGAGCAAGCCCTTGGAGCTGCGTCGGTGGAGGAACATCACCAGCTCATAGCCCAGCCAGGTGCCCAGGGAATTCATAATGAGGTCATCCACATCGGTGATGCGGTAGTTCAGCAGCTGGGACAGTTCGATGGCCAGGGAGAAGAAAAAGCCGGTGAGGATGATGCGCTTCCTGCTGCGGAAGCGGCTCCATAGCAGAGGCAGGATAAAGCCCAGGGGGATAAAGAGGATGATGTTCAGCCCGGAGTTTATGATATAGGCACAGACGTCGCTGCGGATATCCACAAAGGGGATGAGGTTGACGTTGAAGTTGGGGTAGATATAGGGCAGCTCCGGGGCCCCGGCCACGTTGTACACTGCGGCCAGGTACAGGGCCAGGATGAGTATCCATATCTTCTGGGCCAGGGACAGGCGGTGGCCGCTGATGAGCACTATCACTGCCAGGCTCAGCACCAGGGCCGCCGACCACAGCAGCATATCCACTCCGTAGAATATCAGATAATACAACATGTCCCTACTCTCCGTAAAAAAGCGCATACTGCGCCGCTTTTCATGTTTTTATGACGGAGCATCCCTCCCGTTTGTTCCAGGATTTTCCTCAATATCCGAACGATTTTCCTTTTTCTTCACAATTAGGGGGAGCTGCCTGAGATAGAGCAGGGCCCAGACGGCCAGGACCAGGGGGATGAAGCCCAGCAGATAGCCAGGGCGGCCCAGGGGGGCGAAGAGCTCCAGGGGCGTGCCGGGGGGCGGCCAGCTGAGGAACATGTAGTTGGTGCCCAGGAGCCTGTTCAAAAGCCCTACCGGCAGGGCCAGGGCCAGCATCAGGGCGGCGCAGCCGGGGAGGCGGCGTATGTCCGGACGTATCTCCCCCAGGGCCAGGGCGGCAATGGGGTAGAGCAGCAAAAGGAAGTGAAGCAGAAAGGAGCTGAAGCTGACAAAGTGCCACAGGGGATAGTCGCCCCAGTCGGGGAAGAGCAGGGCAAAGGCGGCCCCGGGCAGGGAGAAGGCATAGATGAACTGGCCCAGCACCGTCCCCGGCCTGAGCATGTGCAGAAAATATAGATAGGCCGACAGGGTGCACAGGTGCAAAGGCAGCCAGCCCCTGTCGTAGAGACCCAGGGAGAGGAGCACCGCCGCCCGGCCCAGCTCCGTGAGCAGCAGCAGCCAAGCGGAGGCCCGCCACAGCCGGCGGCCCCTTGCAGGCTTCCTCCGGCACAGGAGAAAGGCCCCTGAAAGCAGCAGCCCCAGGGCCAGGAGCAGCAGCAGATGGGCGGCGCTGAAGCGGCCGAAGCCCGCAGCATGGGACTCGTTTGCCGTGTAATCAAAAAATTTGTTCATATTCTATACACAATCCACATAAACAACAGGTTTTTCCACAGGCCTATTATACAAAAATTATGATATTCCCACAAGACAACTTTTTCCTGTTGACAAAAATCGCATATGTTATATAATTGTGACAAATTTATAAATGATAGAGGCGCGGTGATCAAGAGTATCTCCCTTGCAGCGACAGGAATCGCGGAGCGAAAGGGGTCATCGCCGAAGGGTATCTGTTTTCCTGGGCAGGTATCGCTGGGCCGACGGAGAATATCCGGCGGACTGTCGCGGAAGCGGAGAGCTGTCAGATGGAAATAGCGTATTTCGTGTCATGAACAGCGGAAGCTTTGTTCATGGCATTTTCTTTTTCCCGTATATTTTAGGCCGGCGCCCCCCGGGGGCAGCCCCTTGAAAATATAGTCACTAATTTTTTGGAGGTACATGAGATGTACGGTACTTTCTGGGCCCTGGTGCCCCCCATTTTGGCCATAGTCCTGGCCCTTATCACCAAGGAGGCCTACTCCTCCCTGTTCATCGGCGTGCTGGTGGGCGCTTTCTTCTGCGCAGACTTCGCCCCCGTAGCCGCTCTGGACACCGCCCTCAACTCCGGCTTCATCACCGCCATCGCCGACAATGCGGGCATCTTCCTCTTCCTGGTCATCCTGGGAATAATAGTTGCCATGGTCAACGGCTCCGGCGGTTCCGCCGCCTTCGGACGCTGGGCCGAGAAAAATATCAAGACCCGGGTGGGCGCCACCCTGGCCACCTTCGTGCTGGGCGTGCTCATCTTCATCGACGACTACTTCAACTGCCTCACCGTGGGCTCCGTCATGCGCCCCGTCACCGACGGCCACCGCATCTCCCGGGCAAAACTGGCCTACATCATTGACGCCACCGCCGCCCCCGTGTGCATGATAGCCCCCATATCCTCCTGGGCCGCCGCCGTCTCCGGCGTGGCCGCCGACCTGGACGCCGGCTTCAGCGGCATCGAGCTCTTCATCCGGGCCATACCCTATAACTTCTACTCCCTGCTCACCTTCGTGTTCATCATCGCCATCACCTTCATGAAGTTCGACTACGGCCCCATGCGCATCCACGAGATGGCAGCTCAGCTGGAGGGCAAGCTGGGCGCTCTTGAGGGCCAGGAGGAAGAGGCCGCAAATCCCAAGGGCCGGGTCTTTGACCTTATCTTCCCCGTTATCGTCCTGATTATCACCTGCACCATAGGCATGATCTATGTGGGCGGCTTCTTCGGTGTGGACGCCTGGGGCGGCACCGACTGCGCCGGGGACTTCATCGGAGCCTTCGGCAATACCGACGCCTTCGTGGGCCTGCCCTGGGGCGGCCTCATAGCCCTGGTGCTCACCGTTATCTACATGTGCGCCCGCCGCGTCCTCAGCTTCAAGGAGGCCATGGCCTGCGTACCCAAGGGCTTCATCGCCATGGTGCCCCCCATCATCATCCTCACCATGGCCGTCTCCCTGAAGACCATGACCAGCACCCTGGGCGCCGACGTCTTTGTCCATGACCTGATGATGGGCGCCTCCCAGAGCCTGTACAGCATGCTGCCCGCCGTCATCTTCGTGGTGGCCTGCATCCTGGCCTTTGCCTCCGGCACCTCCTGGGGCACCTTCGGCATCCTCATCCCCATAGTCACCGCCATCTTCCCCGCCTCCAGCAGCCTGCTGATAATCGGCATCTCCGCCTGCTGCGCCGGCGCCGTCTGCGGCGACCACTGCTCCCCCATCTCCGACACCACCATCATGGCCTCCGCCGGAGCCCAGGTGGAGCACCTGAACCACGTGTCCACCCAGCTGCCCTACGCCATCACCGTGGCCGCCGTCAGCTTCGTGACCTACATAGTGGCGGGCTTCGTCCAGAACGCCCTCATCTGCTTTGTGGTGGGCGCAGTGCTCACCGTGGCCGTCCTCTTCGTCATCCGCAACATGGAGGCCAAGAAGGAAGTCAAGGCCTAAGAGAGAACAATATCCTGCGGGAAAAGAGAATAAAATAAACAGCTGCTGCCTGCCGGGCCTCCCGACAGGCAGCAGCCATATTATGGACATTCCGAGCGGAGTTTGCGGGGGCTTTTACCAGCGGCCCTCCCGCAGCTGCTTTCTGTAGTAAATGTAGGAGTAGACGCAGGACACCGCCGCGGCGGCCATCATGAGGGCCACGCTGAGCCAGAAGCCGAACTCGCCCCAGGGCAGGAAGGCCAGCAGCACGATGACTATGCCGCAGCCCACCCAGAGCTTGCCGGCAAAGCGGTGGGTGGCGTTCCAGTTCTCCTCATTGTCCAGGGCCCAGGGCACCTTTATGCCTATGGTGTAGTTCCGGCGGCACTTGGGCAGGTAGTTGCCTATGACGATGAACAGCGCTCCCGTGAATATGAGGGTTATCTTGTCCATGCTGAAGGGCTGGAGCCCCAGGGCGGTGAGATAAGTAGTCGCCCCCACCAGCACAGCCAGGGCCGGGCAGACCCACAGCACCAGCCACATGGCCTTGCCGCTCTGGCCCTTGTTCCTGGGGTCGGCAAAGCACACCGCCACGCACAGCCAGTGGATGGCCAGCAGGCCCAGGCTCTCCCCAAAGACCACCATGGCCCGGCTGCCCCAGCCGTCCACCTCCCCGGCGGCGTTCCAGTGGGTGGGCAGCAGCTCCGGCAGCCTGTTCCACAGTATCAGCCCCGCCAGCATGGGCAGCAGGATTACAACGCTGCTGATGATGATTTTCTTCAGGTTCTTTTTAAACATCTTCCTTGTCCCCCTTCAGCTCCCGGAGCCAGAGCATGATCTCCTCCAGCACCGAGGTGTTCAGCTCGTAGTAGATGAACTTCCCCTCCCGGCGGTCACGTATCAGATCCGCCTCCCTGAGCACCGACAGGTGCCGGGATACCGCCGCCGCCGTCACCGTGAAGTGGCTGCATATCTCCCCGGCGGACATGGGCCCGGCCTTCAGCAGGCTGAGTATCTCCCGGCGTATGGGGTCGGCCAGGGCCCGCAGCGTGTCTTGCAGTCCCATGTACATCAGCTCCTTTAACAATTAACTTAATTGTTAATTAAAGCATAGCACGCAGCTGCGGATTTGTCAAGCAGCAAAAAAGCGGAGCTTATTTCCCCCCGGGATTTGTTAGTATTTTCGAGTTGAAATCCGTAACTTTTAGTCCTATAATTATCCGGCTAAAAGGGGGATTTGCAATGATAGATTTGCTTTCCATATCCGTTGCCATGTTTGCCGGACTTATGATGACCCGCGCGGTAAAGAACCTGCACCTGCCGGACGTCACCGCCTATCTGGTGGCCGGGGTGCTGATAGGCCCCTGCCTTCTGGGTGCGCTGGGGGTGCCGGGCCTGGGCTTCAACAGCTACGAGCAGCTGGACCGCCTGGGGGTCATAAGCGACCTGGCCCTGGGCTTCATCGCTTTTTCCATAGGCAATGAGTTCCGCCTGGAGCAGCTGAAGGAGACGGGCCGCCAGGCCTTCATCGTGGGCATAGCCCAGGCGGTGGTCACCACCGCCCTGGTGGATGTGACGCTGCTGCTGGTGCATTTTGCCATGCCCCAGGCCATGACCATCCCCGCGGTGCTGACCCTGGGGGCCACCGCCGCCGCCACTGCCCCCGCCGCCACCTTGATGGTGGTGCGCCAGTACAAGGCCAAGGGCCCTCTCACGGATCTGCTGCTGCCCATAGTGGCCCTGGACGATGCGGTGGGCCTGATACTCTTTGCCGTGTCCTTCGGCGTGGCCAAGGCCCTGAGCTACGGCGCAGTGGACGTATATACCATTATAATTAACCCCACCATAGAGATATTTGCCTCCCTGCTGCTGGGGGCCCTGGCGGGCCTGGGCCTGAGCCATCT
>DBFSDV010000013.1:0-67444 GCA_048417135.1 Candidatus Limivicinus sp.
GCCAAGAACGACGGGCTGAAGGAGGCCATAGAGCACGTGCTGAAGCTGAAGGTGGTGGAGCTGAAGACCGACCCGCAGCTGATGGGCGCTCTGGGCGCCGCCGAGTACGCCCGCCAGAAGGGCATGGCCAAAAAGTAAAGAGCCCTCTGAGCCCTCACTTTATGGAAAGGAGAAATCTCTCTGATGTGTAAATTCTTTAAGAAGCTGGCCGTGATGCTTGTGGTGGCCGTTGTGGCTCTGTTCGTGGTGTATTTCTGGAACCTGGACCAGAAGCTCCTGGGCTGGCTGTACAAGCAGGTCAACCTGGTGTTCGACCGTAAGCCTGTAGACTTGGTGTTCTAAAGTATGGAGCTGTACAATTCCCTTATCAGGGACACCGGGGCGCAGCTGGAAAAACTTGATAAAAAAGCCTGGGATTATTCCCCGGCAGATTGCTGGAAGGACACCGGCTCCAGCGAGCTGGTGCTCCAGCGGGACGCCGCCTATGAGCTGGGTGCTCAGGGCAGGGGCAGCGCAAACTACGTCCTCTTCACCTCCAGCGCGGAGCTGGTGAGCGAGGACAAGGTCATCCTCATGGGCCCGGACCTGGGCCAGATAAAAGGCGACTGTGACTTTGCCCGTATAGTGCTGCTGCAGGTGGGCGTCCTGGACGACGATGATGAAGCGGTTTACCGCACTTTGAAGGATATAGAGTTCTCCAAGTACCACGTGTACCCGGAGGGCTACATGATCCGTATGTCTCCCGAAAGCTACAGAGAGCAGGTCCGTGTGAGCAAGCAGGCCCTTAAACAGGGTATAAGCTTCAAGACCGTGGGGAACAGGTATGTGGCGGAATATAAGAAGGACGCAAACGTCCTCAAGGCCACGGTGATTTTCATCACAGACCCCAAAGCGGACTATGAGGCCCTGCAGGCCATGGCCAAAAAGGCCGCAGCCGTCACCGGGACCCTCACCCATATACTGGAGGGACTGCCCACCGACTGCTCGGTGTGCGCCCTGAAGGATATCTGCGATGAGGTTGACGGCATGAAGGAACTGCACTTCGGCGTGGGCGACAAGGGCGGAAAGCACTGAGGCCGCTTGTCATAACAACTTAATAGGAAGGCCCGGACGCAGGCGCGCCCGGGCCTTTCGCCCGTTTTGCCCCGGCGGCTTCACTGGGGCGGAGGGAGTATAAGACGGGAGCGGAGCTTCGGGGAAAGGAGAGACTGACAGGAGCATGAAAAACAAAAGAGCGGTGATTGCCGGGGCCGGGACCATGGGAGCCTCCATTGCCCAGGTGTATGCCCTGGGGGGCTGGGACACGGTGCTATATAACCGCAGCGAAAGCGGGCTGGAGCGGGCGGAAAAAATGATAGGGCTGAACCAGAGCGCCCTGATATCCCAGGGGATAATAAGCCCGGCACAGAGCGAAGAGATGAAAAGCCGGCTGCTGATGACCACGGACAAGGGCTGCTTCGGCCAAGGGGAGATAGTGGTGGAGTGCATTGCCGAGGACATGGGGATGAAGCAGGACTTCTGGAGAGAGGTCTCCCGCCTGGCCCCGGAGGAGGCCTTGCTGGCCACCAACAGCTCCGGCCTGAAAATAAGCCAGATCGCCAAGGCCGTGCACCTGCCCCGGCGCTTCATGGGCCAGCACTGGCTGAACCCTGCTCACCTGCTGCCCCTGTGCGAGCTGGTGGTGGGGGAGGAGACCGGCGGGGAGACGGTGGAGAAGATGAGGGAGCTGATACTGGCCCTGGGCAAGCGGCCGGTGGTGGTGAAGGACATCAACGGCTTCATCGTGAACCGCCTGCAGTTTGCCCTGCTGAGGGAGGCCCTGTACATAGTGGAGAGCGGGGCCGCCGGATATGAGGATGTGGACCAGGCTTTGAAGGGCGGCCTGGGGCTCAGGTATGCGGCCCTGGGGGCTTTTGCCGTGGCCGACCTGGGCGGGCTGGACGTGTTCAAGAGCATTTCCGACTATCTCAATCCCCAGCTGTGCAGCGGCCGGGAGACAGGCAGGGCGCTCAAGGAGCTGGTGGAACAGGGCAGGCTGGGCGTAAAGAGCGGAGCGGGCTTTTACGACTACCCGGGAGACGGGGCGGAGAAAGCCATAGAGGAGCGGGACCGGCTGTATATAAAGCTGGCCAAGGCCCTGTACTTCGACAAGGAGAACTGAGTTTGGAAGAGGGAAATTCTCGGAATATGAGAGATATCCCCGGCCCCTTGGCTGGCATTTTCACTGACCGGATGTTAGAATCGGGGGCGAAAATAAAGGCGGAGAGGAGACGGCAGAATGGAGAGGAAAACCATAGGGGCCTTTATTGCCGTGCTGCGGAAGGCCCGGGGCCTGACCCAGCGCCAGCTGGCGGAAATGCTGAACGTGTCGGACAAGACGGTGAGCCGCTGGGAGAGGGACGAGAGCTGCCCCGACCTGTCGCTGATACCGGTCCTGGCGGAGATATTCTCCGTCAGCTGCGACGAGCTTTTGCTGGGGGAGCGACGGGCCATGGATGAGACCGGGGAAACAGGCGGCGGCCGGAGTGAAAAGCAGAGAAGATACCTGCTGTCTGCGGCTCTTACCCGGTTCAAGAACCGCAGCTGTGTTGCGGCGCTGTTGTCTCTTCTGGGGCTGACGGCGGCAGCGGCGGCAAACTTCGGCTTCGGACTGGGCCGCCTGGGTTTTTTCCTTGGGCTGATGTTTTTCCTTGCTGCCGGACTCTGTCAGCTGATATTCAAAAACAATGCCCTGGCTGCTGTGGGAGAGAACGTGGAGCCCGGCTCGGCTGCCTTCCGTATCGCAGTACTGAGGAGAACGGAGCTCATCCTGGGCCTGGACCTTCTGCTGTTTTCCGCATGCCTGCCTCTGCTCACGCCGAAATATACGGGGGCATCGCTCCCGGCAGCCGGCTGGCTGCCTTTGGCGGGGTGCCTGGCCGCTGCTGCCCTTGCCCTGAGCTGGGCGGTGTGCTGGCTGCTCAACGGCAGGCTCATGGAGAGAGCGGGATACGCCCTGGAGGGGAAGGCGCAGGATATCTGCCGGAGGAACCACAGACTGAAGGGAAGGCTGGCGCTGCTGCTGGCGGCGCTGCTGTTGGTGACGGGCTTTGTCCATCTGTCCCTCACCCGAATATGGGGGCCGGAAGTGCTCACGGAGAGCCTGGAATTTGATGACCTGAACAGCTTTGCCCGCTTTATGGAAGAGAAGGGCTTACCCCTTGAGAGCAATCACTATAATGATAATATCAGGTACTATGATGAAGAGGGCAATGAGATAAGCTTCCTGGAGGCCAGCCGGAGATATTTAACGGACGGAAACTGCAAAGTGCTTATGGAGTATGTGCTGAACCAGCTTGTGGTCTGCTCGGTGCAGGCCAGCTTCCGGGGGGATGAGCTGCTGGAGCTGAGGGCCTTTAGCTGTGATTATGAGGAGCTGGAGCAGGCCCGGGCCACAGTCCGGCGGCAAGATGGAATTTTTGCAGCAGTATACTTGCTGGAGCTGGCAGCGGTGACGGCAATATATTTCAGGAAGCGGGCAAAATGAAGCAATAGAGGATATGCCGGGGGGAGCACTTGCCTCTCCCCGGCATATTTTTTGGGACAAGCGCATATATATGCTGTGGGGGTGATAGATCATGGCCTATGAAGAAGCCCAGAAGGCCCTGATAAAGAACCACAGCCTGAGCATGGAGAACCGGGAGAAGCTGAGCCTGGGGGGCGTGGAGGACGTGTCCGGCTTTGACGAGAGCCTCATAGTCCTCACCACATCCCAGGGGGACCTGACCATAAGGGGCGAGCAGCTGCACATAGACAGGATAGACCTGGATGCGGGCCAGCTGGAGGTCCGGGGCCACATCCAGGAGCTGAGCTACGGGGAGCCTCCCCGCTCCGGCTCCCTCTGGTCCAGGCTCTTCGGCTGATGGAGATACGCATAGGAGAGCAGGCCCTGGCTCTGGCCCTGGCCTTGCTCCTGGGCCTGGCCACGGGCTTGCTGTACGAGCTGCTGCGGCCGTTCCGGCGGCTTGGGGGCAAGCCGCTGGCGGCGGCTGCGGACGCGGCCTTTGCCTTTGCCTCGGCCTTCGGCCTGTTCGTCTTTGCCATGCAGGCGGACAACGGCCGCCTGGGCACCTGGGAGCTGGCGGCGGCGCTGCTGGGCTTTCTGCTGTATATGCACAGCCTGAGCCCTCTGCTGCTGCCGCCTTTGAATAAATTCTTCCAGATACTAGGAAAAGGCCTGAAAGTCTTGGGAAAAAATTTAGAAAAAATTCAAAATCGCTTAAAATGCCTCTTCCCAAAAATAAAAGAATGTTTTAAAATAAAGAGCTGAAAGCTGCGGCCTGAAACAGAGGCGGCGACTTTGCCGCTCTGCCGCCCCGGCCCCGGGGCCTTGGGGTGACAGCCGCCGGGGTCAAGGACCCCTGCACCCCCGGAAAATGGCGGCCAAGCCGCCGGAAGGACACCATGGATTCAAGGGAGACTTTGCTGAGAATAATCCTTGTGTCTCTGCTGCTCTACTCCCTGGCCGGCGCCGTGACGGTGGGCCGGGAGCTGAGACAGGCGGAGCAGATGGCGGAGCAGATGCGGCAGCAGGAAGCCCAGCTCCTGCAGCTCAACGGAGAGCTGCAGGAGAAAATAGCCCGGGGCTACAGCCCGGAGGAAATGGAGCAGCTGGCCAGGGAGCGCCTGGGCCTGGTGCTGCCGGGAGAAAAACTGTTTTACTTTTCAACAGACAGAGAGGGATAAGCAATGGATTTGGCTGTGGGACAGGTGCTGGAAGGCACTGTAACGGGAATTACAAAGTTTGGAGCCTTTGTCAGCCTGGAAGGCGGGAAAAGCGGCCTGGTACATATCTCCGAGGTGGCCAACGCCTATGTGAGCGACGTCCACGACCATGTGCAGATAGGGCAGAAGGTGAAGGTGAAGGTGCTGAGCCTGGGGGATGCCGGGAAGATTAACCTGTCCATCAAGCGGGCCCAGGAGGCGCCGGCGGCCAGCTCCGCCCCTGCCGGCAGGAGACCGGCCAGGCCTGCCCATGCAGTCAGCGAGCCCCAGAGCTCCGGCCCCGTCCAGGGCCAGGTGGCTCCCCCCACCGGCAACCAGGACTTTGAGGACAGGCTGAAACGCTTCATGCAGGAGTCGGACAGCAGGATAGCCGACAACAGGATATACTCGGAGAGAAGGCAGCGCAGCCGCCGCCGCTGAAGAACGGGGCCCGGACTGCGGCGCAGCCGGGCAGACATGCCGCAAGGCAGGGAGACAGATATGGATTACAGACAGATGTATGCCTCAAAGCTCACCACGGCGGAAAAGCTGGCGGAGAGCCTGGAGAGCGGATGGCGCCTGGGCATGGACTCGGGGCCCTCCCAGACCCCGGCCATCATGGCCGCCTTTGCCCGGCGGGCAAAGGAAGCGGGACTCAGGGACATTAAGGTCCAGACCCTTCTGGACGTATACCCCTTTGAATTTTACGCCGACGAGAGCCTGGCCGGGATAATGACCGGCTACTCCTGGTTCTCCAGCGCCGGGGCCCGGAAAGCCGTGAACGAGGGCCGGGCGGATTTCATCCCCGCCTATTACCGGGACATCCCGGGGCATATCCGCAGGGGCTATGAGTACGACGCCTTCTGCGTGGCCGTGTCCCCCATGGACAAGCACGGCTGGTTCAGCCTGGGGAACAACGCCTCCTATGCCCAGGCCATGATGGATAAAGCCAAGCGCATTTACCTGGAGGTGAACGACAGGCAGCCCAGGGCCGTGTGCGGAGCCCAGATACATATCAGCCAGGCGGACGCCATCGTGGAAAACAGCTTCCCCCTGCCAGTGCTGCCGCCGGCAAAGCTGGATGAGGTGAGCATAAAAATAGGCAATCTCATTGCCGAGCAGATACCCGACGGGGCCTGCATCCAGCTGGGCATAGGCGCCATCCCCGACGCCACGGGCCTGGCTCTCAAATCCAAGCACGACCTGGGCATACACACCGAGATGTTCACCGACTCCATGGTGGAGCTCATTGAGTGCGGCGCCGTGAACAACAGCAAAAAACAGATACACCGGGGCAAGAGCATAACCACCTTTGCCTTCGGCTCCCAGCGCATCTACGACTATATAGACGACAACCCGGCCATAGAGCTGCTGCCGGTGGACTATGTGAACGACCCCAACGTCATCTGCAAGAACAATAACATGGTCTCCATCAACGCCGCCCTGGAGGTGGACTTCTGGGGCCAGGTCTGCGCCGAGAGCGTGGGCACCAAGCACATGTCCGGCTCCGGCGGGCAGATAGATTTCGTCCGGGGCGCCTGCCAGAGCCAGGGGGGCATGAGCTTCATAGCCTTCTCCTCCACCGCCAAGGGGGGCACCATAAGCAAGATAAAGCCCAGCCTCACCCCGGGGGCCGTGTGCACCACCAGCAAGAACGACGTGGACTGCATAGTCACCGAGTACGGCATCGCCCGCCTGAGGGGCAAGAGCCTGGGGGAGAGGACAAGGCAGCTCATAGCCATTGCCCACCCGGACTTCAGGGACCAACTGCGCTTTGAGGCAAAGCAGCGAGGCATACTCATCTGAGCCGGCAGGAGCGGCACATCCCCGGCTAAAGGTAAATCGAAAACTTTGCGGAAAAGAATAAACTGTCAGGGCTTTTGCGGCTGCAAAAGTCCTGACGGTTTTTATAGATTTAAAATTGCGGCCGAGGCCGATTACCTTTCGGAGACAGAAGACCCTATTCTGCCTTCCCGGGCCGGAGCTCCTCCAATGCCGTCAGGGCAGACTGGGCCATGAGCGCGGCGCCTATGGGCAGGGCTTCGTCGTCTACCCGGAAATGCTCGTTGTGCCAACAGGGGTTGTCTTTGCCTGGATAACCAGTGCCGGTCCAGTAGAAGAAGGAGGGGACATGACGCCCCAGGACCGCAAAGTCCTCGGAGCCCATGTTGCCCTGGGGGGACAGCAGATTCTCCTCCCCCACGATGCTGCCTGCGGCCTTCCTGGCCAGGGCCGTCATCTCCGGGCCGTTCCGGGTGACCGGGACCTGGGGCACAAACTCCAGCCGGCAGCCGCAGCCATAGGATTCGGCTATGCCCCGGGCCAGGGCCTCCAGCCGCCTCTCGGTCTGCTGCAGCACCTCGTCGGAGTGGGCCCGGATGTCCCCGGACATGGTCAGGGTCTCCGGGACAAAGTTTTCCGGAGTGCCGGCGTGGACGGAAAACACGGCGCACACCAGGGGAGAGAGGGGGTCGGTGTTGCGGCTGACTATGGTCTGGATGCCGTTAATGATGGCGGCCCCGGCCACGATGACGTCCACGCATTTATGGGGCGAGCCGCTGTGGCCGGTGACTCCCTGGAGGGTGATGAAAAAATGGGACTTGCCCGCCATGATGGCCCCGGGGACTATGCCTATCTGCCCGCAGGCTATCTCGGGGCGGCTGTGCTGGCCGAAGAGGCAGTCCGGCTTCACCGGCAGCTTTTCCCAAAGGCCGTGGTCCACCATGGCGGCGGCCCCCCGGGTGATCTCCTCCGCCGGCTGGAAGAGGAAGACCACGTTGCCCGCCAGCGTGTCCCGGCGCTCGGCCAGGATCTTGGCGGCCCCGTACAGACAGGCGGTGTGGAAATCGTGGCCGCAGGCGTGCATCACTCCGGGACATTCCGACACCACGCCGTTGTCGGCGGGCTCCTGCTGCTCGATGGCGTCGATATCCGCCCGCAAGGCCGCCGTGGGGCCGGGCCTGCCGCCCCGCAGGAGGGCGACGACTCCCGTGTCCATGCCCAGCTCCACAATCTCCAGACCCAGAGGCAGGAGCTTTTCCCTCAGCAGGGCGGTGGTGTGGTGCTCCCTGAAAGACAGCTCCGGGCGGCGGTGCAGCTCATCCTTCAGGGCCTTCAGCTCGGGGTACAGCTCTTTTGCACGTTCCATGACAGTATTCATCTTTCAAGCTCCTTTCCGGGGGAAGGCCCCCGGGACGATAAAGCGCAGGTCCGGGAAAGCCCGCCCCGAAGCCGCCGCTGCGGCCGGGCGGGGACAAGCTCTCCTCACCTGCATATTATATTACAAAAATCCCGCCTTGTATATAAGCAGTGATTTGGGGCAGGCCCCGGCCCCTTGCAGCCCGGGCTGCTGAAAAATCCCGGAAAAGAGGCCGGATGCAGGGCGGGGGCAGTTCCAATTTCTCCGCGGCTATGGTACAATGAAAAAAGAGAAGGGCCCGGACAGGGCCGGAGGGAAAACGCTAAGGAGAGATGTTGAATGAAAGCCCACAGAAGCTATACGGAAGAACAGCTGCGCTATCTGAAAATGCTGTCCCGCCAGTATCCCACCCTCAGGGAGGCGGGCACGGAGATCATAAACCTCCAGGCCATACTGAACCTGCCCAAGGGCTGCGAGCATTTCATCTCCGACGTCCACGGAGAGCACGAGGCCTTCCTGCACATCCTCAACTCCTGCTCCGGGGTGGTGCGGGAGAGGCTGGACCTGCTGTTCAAGACCTCGGTGCCCAGGGCGGAGCTGGACGAGCTGGCCACCCTCATCTACTACCCGGAGGAAAAGCTGGAGCAGCTCAAGCCCCGGATAGAGGACATGGAGGAGTGGTATAGGATAACCCTCCACCGGCTGATAGAGGTCTGCCGCTTGATGTCCGAGCGCTACTCCCGCTCCAAGGTGCGCAAGGCCCTGCCGGCGGACTATGCCTACATAATAGAGGAACTGCTGTACACCCACGGGGAAGAGGTGGACAAGCGGGACTACTTTGAAAATATCATCGCCACCATCATCGACATCGGCCAGGCCCCGGACTTCATAGCCGCCGTCTGCGACCTGATAAAGTGGGCGGCGGTGGACCATCTGCACCTGGTGGGGGATATCTTCGATAGGGGCCCCCGGGCGGATATCATCATGGACTCCCTGCTGAAATACCACAGCGTGGACATCCAGTGGGGCAACCACGACATCCTGTGGATGGGGGCCGCCTCCGGCAGCCGCACCATGGTGGCCACGGTGCTGGCAAACTCCATCCACTACAACAACCTGGAGGTGGTGGAGACCGGCTACGGCATCTCCCTGCGCCCCCTGTCGGTGTTTGCCAACGAGGTGTACAAGGACTGCGACGTGTCCCGCTTTGCGGTGAAGCTCACCGGGGAGGACGCGGGCAGCTATTCGGAAAAGGACAAGCTCCTGTCCGCCAGGATGCACAAGGCCATCACCGTCATCCTCTTCAAACTGGAGGGCCAGAAGATACTGCGCCACCCGGAGTACGGCATGGACGACCGGCTGCTGCTGGACAAGATAGACTACGAAAACAAGTGCATCAGCATCGACGGCGTCACATACTCTCTGGAGGACACGGACTTCCCCACCGTGGACCCGGCGGACCCCTATGCCCTGACGGAGGAGGAGAGCGCCGTCATCGACCGGCTCACCGCCTCCTTCCGCCGCAGCGAGAAGCTGCAAAAGCATGTGCGCTTCCTCTACTCCAAGGGCAGCCTCTACAAGATATATAACGGCAATCTCCTCTTCCACGGCTGCATACCCCTCACAAAGGAGGGGCAGCTGATGAGCTTCAAACTGGACGGGGTGGAGCGCAGGGGCAAGGACTTCCTGGACAGTGCGGACGCCGCCGCCCGCCAGGCCTACTACTACAAGCCGGGCACCCCGGAGCGGAAGCTGGGCATGGACTTTCTGTGGTTCCTCTGGGCCGGACGCAACAGCCCCATCTTCGGCCGGGACCGGATGACCACCTTTGAGCGGCGGCTCATAAAGGACGAAAAGGCCTGGGCCGAGCCGAAAAACGCCTATTACAGCCTCTATGAGGACCCGGAGGTCTGCGACTTCATACTCCGGGAGTTCGGCCTGGAGGGGCCCCACTGCCACATAATAAACGGCCATGTGCCGGTGAAGGCCAAGAAGGGGGAGAGCCCGGTGAAGGGCGGCGGCAAGCTCATCGTCATAGACGGCGGCTTCTGCAAGGCCTACCAGCCCACCTCCGGCATAGCCGGCTACACCCTCATATACAATTCCCACTCCTACCGCATCGTGGCCCACCAGCCCTTTGCAGGGCGGGAAAAGGCCATAAGGGACAATTACGACATCTCCTCCTCCACCACGGTCTTTGAGCGCATGGACGACCGGCAGAAGGTTCTGGAGACGGACATGGGCCGGGAGATACAGATGCGCATCGACGACCTGCGCCTGCTGCTGGACGCCTACCGTGACGGCGCCGTCACCGAGGACCACCGCAGCCGGTGAGGGGAGAGCAGAACGACCAAGAAGTAAAAATATAAGCTCCCCGGCTTTGAGCTTTGCTCAAAGCCGGGGAGTTCAGCTTGTATGATCGTAAGCAGCCCTTTCAGTGCTCGCCGCATTCGTGGGCGTGCTCGTGCTCGTGGCAGACGGAGCCGGTGGACTCCAGCTCGCCCCGGAGATAGGCCTCCACGGCGCTGCGGGCCTCGCCCTGGGCGCCCAGGATGACCTCCACCTTCCGCTCGTTGAAGATGTCCACGGCTCCGCCGCCCATGCCGCCGGAGATTATCACCTCCACGCCCATGTCCGCCAGGAAGTTGGGCAGGAAGCCGGGCCGGTGGCCGGGGTTGGGGACGGAGGTCTCGGACTTGATGAGGCCGTTTTCCGCCTCGTAGATCATAAAGTTCTCGCAGTGGCCGAAGTGGGGCCAGATCTGACTGCCGTTGCAGGAAACCGCTATTTTCATTTCTTATCGCTCCTTATAAATATTTGTTCTTGTTTAAGTTCTATGCAAGCTCCAGCAGGGCCAGGGCCTTGCCGTACAGCTCTTTCAGAGCCTGCCTCAAAGGACAGTCCACTTCCGCCACGCTGAGGCCTTGGTTTATGGCCAGGGAGGCGTTTTTGTCATAGGGCAGGCGGCCCAGGAAGGGGAGGCCCTGCCGGAGGCAGAAGGCCTCTATCTTTTCAGTGTTCTCCGGGCTCATGTCCCAGCGGTTGACGCACACCGCCAGCTTCACCCGGAAGCTCTCCGCCGTCTTCACCAGGCGCTCCAGGTCACTTATGCCCGAGGGGCTGGGCTCCGCCACCACCAGTACCAGGTCCATGCCGCCCACCGAGGCTATCACCGGACAGCCTATGCCCGGGGAGCCGTCTATTATGGCCAGGGGGCAGTCCGGGGCGTGCTTCAGCAGGTCCAGCTTCACCTTGGTCACCAGCTTGCCGGAGTTGCCCCGGCCCATTTTCAGCATGGCGGTGGAGAACACCCGCTCCCCTTGGTACAGCTCCTGCCGTCCGGCCAGGTCCGGCAGCAGGGAGACGGCCCCGGCGGGGCACACCCGGGCGCAGACCCCGCAGCCCTCGCAGGCATATTCGTTCACGGCGGCCTTGCCCTCGGCCAGGGACAGGGCTCCGAAACGGCAGTGCTCCAGGCATTTGCCGCAGCCCAGGCACTTTTCCCCGTCCACCCGGGCCTTGTCCCCGCCCATGAAGTCCGTCACCCATGGCCGGGGCAGCTCCCCGGAGACCAGGTGCAGGTTGGGGGCGTCCACGTCGCAGTCCGCCAGAGCCCGGGCGGAGGAGAAGCGGGCAAAGGCGGCGGCCACGGTGGTCTTGCCGGTGCCCCCCTTGCCGCTGAGTATCAGCAGTTTTTTCATAGCCCGCCTCCTATCTTTTCCAGAAGCCGGGTGAAGAGCTCCCGGTATCGGGGCAGCCTTTCTGCTGCGATCTCCCCGGCGGCAATGCACTCCGCCGCCTCCCGGTCAAAGGGGATGCGCTCCAGGATTGGCAGCCCCGCCTCCCGGCAAAAACTCTCCAAAGGCTCGTAGGGGGCGTCCTGCTTGTTGATGAGCACGCCGCATTTCTTCCCCAGGAGGCTTGCCAGCTCATACACCATCTTGAAATTATGCAGGCCGAAGGCCGTGGGTTCCGCTACCAGCAGGCAATAGTCCGCGTCCATGGCGCTCTCCATCACCGGGCAGGCGCTGCCCGGCGGGCAGTCCAGAATGCTCAGGCCCCGGGCCCGCTTTACAGCCTCCCGGATGAGGGGGGTGCCGGAGGCCTCCCCCGGGTTCAGCACACCGGTGATGACGGTGATATCCCCGTGGCGGCCCAGCTCCAGCACACCCACGGCCCGGGGCTCCTCCCTCACGGCCCCTGTCGGGCACACCAGGGAGCAGCCGCCGCAGCTGTGGCAGACCTCGGAAAAGACCATGGGCTTACCCTTTACATACACCAGAGCGTGGAAGCGGCAGAAGTCCACGCACTCCTTGCAGCCGGTGCAGAGGGAGGCGTCAAACACCGGCAGCGGGGTGGAGACGGGGACTGTCTCCAGACCCTCCGGCTTCAGAAATAGGCGGCCGTTGGGCTCCTCCACGTCGCAGTCCACATAGCAGCACTTCCCGGCCACGGCGGCCAGGTTCACCGCCGCAAAGGTCTTGCCCGCTCCGCCCTTGCCGCTTAAACAGGCGATCTTCATCTTATGCCGTGGAAGCCGCCGTGGAAGCGGCTGAGCACTTCCAGCTTCCCCTCCTTATAGGCGGCCAGGTCCTCCTCCGCCGCCTTGCTTGCGCTCTTATATATCTCTATGCCGGCGGCCTTGAAGACCTCGGCGGCATTCTCCCCGCAGCGGGGAGTGATAAGGGCGGTCACGCCCCGGTCCACCAGAAACTGGGCCGCCTGCATCCCGGCGCCGCCCTGAGCCTGGGCGGCGGGGTTTTCCTCTATGCTCTCTTCTCCGTCGGTGCTGAAGAGGAAATAGGGCGCTCTGGCCAGCACCGGACAGACGCTGAGCCTGTCCTCATCAAGGGGCAGGGCTATCTTCATTTACATTACCTCCCTGTTGAATATCTTCCACGTTCTTTAAATTCCCGGCCTGCCGCCGGTGGCAGTTCCTGTGGCAGCAGCGCTGCTCCGTGCCGTCGCAAAGGCTGAAGTCCCCTCCCGCTATGCGCAGGGGCAGACCCTCTACCAGGGCCCGTGCCAGCTTCTTCCTGGCGGAGCCGTATATCTGCTGCACGGTTGTTCTGGCAATGTGCATGTTTTCCCCGCACTCCTCCTGGGACAGACCCTCCAGGTCGATGAGCCGGACGGCCTCGTACTCGTCCACGTTCAATATTACCGGAGCTTCGCTGCCGCCGGGGCCAAGGGGCTGAAAGCCCTCATTCTCCGGCAGACGGCAGACCCTCCTGCATTTCCTCGGTCTGGGCAAGCTATCACCTCCCGTGTGCCACCGGGACGCCTGGCCCCGGCAGAGCAGTTTGCGGCATATGTCATTTACAATTCTAAGATAACAGAATAAACGGCATATGTCAACAACTATTTTTGACATATGCCGTAAACTTTTCGCAAAAACGAAAAGGACCTTCCTGCTCCATGGGCGGGAAGGTCTTGAAAGAGGGGCTGTATTAAACTTTAAAACTCTATGCCCCTCCGGGCCGGGACGCCCCTATCGTAGGGGTGCCGGAGCTTCTTCATCTCCGTCACGTAGTCAGCCAGCTCCAGCAGCGCCGGGGAAGGGTCTCGGCCGGTGAGGGCCACTTCCAGCTCCCTGGGCTTGTTTAAAAGAAAATCTCTCAGGGCTGCCTCAGAGACCAAGCCCAGATTGCAGGCGGGGATGACCTCATCCAGCACCAGAAGACCGAAGCTCTCCTTCCGGCAGCGGCGTAGGGATTGGGACAGGAGGCGGGAATATTCCTCCCCGGCCTGAAGCCTCTCCTCCTGAGTCATCTGAAAAACGAACTTGGTGATGCCGCTGCAGCAGCTGAACTCTATGCCCAGCCTTTCCAGCGTGGATATTTCCGAAGAGCTGCCGTCCTTGAGAAACTGGACGAAGAGCACCTTCATGCCCGCTCCGGCGGCCCTCAGGGCCAGGCCCAGGGCGGCGCTGGTCTTGCCCTTGCCCTCGCCGCAGTATATGTGTATAAGTCCTGGCATTGCGATATCTCCCGGAAACTGTGCTCAGCCTATTATGCCAAGGTCCCGCAGCAGCACGGTGCAGCCTATGGCAATGAGCACTATGCCTCCGGCCAGCTCCGCCTTGGATTTGTACTTTGAGCCGAACACGTTGCCTATTTTCACCCCGGCGCAGGAGAGCAGGAAGGTGGTCAAGCCGATGAGGGCCACGGCGGGGAGGATGGACACCTCCTGGAAGGCAAAGGTAACGCCCACTGCCAGAGCGTCTATACTGTCGGCTATGGCCAGGGGGAACATCACCCTGGGGCTGAAGCTGGCGTCCACGGGGCAGCTCAGCTCCCGGGACTCCCTTATCATGTTTATGCCGATGATGAGCAGCAGGCCGAAGGATATCCAGTGGTCTATCCCGGCGATGAGAGAATAGAAGCTGCTGCCCAGGAAGTAGCCTATCAGGGGCATGACGGCCTGGGAGCCGCCGAACCACAGTCCGGTTATCACCATGTGCTTGAGCCTGAGCTGCTGCACCGACAGACCCTTGCATATGGCTATTGCAAAGGCGTCCATGGAAAGGCCCACGGCGATGAGAAATAGCTCGATAAAGTTCACTTGATATATCCTCCCTTGCTGTTCCGGCGGCGGGGGCAAAAAAGGCGAGACCTATCCGCTGCCGCAGATAAGTCTCGTCGTTTAAGATAAAGCCAGGAACTTGTCCAGTGTGTTGACCTCATCACGCCAATGCGCCGACTACTCCCTTATTTAAGGGGCATTATAGCATGGGTGATGCCTATATTCAACAGGGAAATGGATTTTTCCGCAAAATCTTACAGCAGCCCATACAAAAGCAGCAGGGCTATAAGCAGGGCAAAGTTCACCAGGGAGAACTGGCGGAGATACTTGCCGGTATCGGCCTGCTCAGAGTGGGAATAGAGCTTCAGGCTTATAAGGCTGGCCAGGCTTGCGATGGGGGTGCCAAGACCGCCGATATTCACTCCCAGCAGCAGTTCCCGGCCGTTTTCCGTAAAGCCGGAGAGGAGCAGGGCGGCGGGCACGTTGCTGATTACCTGGCTGGCCAGGGCGCCCACCAGCAGCTCCCGGCCCAGCAGCAGGCGGCTGAGCAGGGCCTCCACCGCCGGTACCCGGGCCAGATTCCCGGCGAAGATAAAGAAGCAGACGAAGGTGAGAAGCAGCATGAAGTCCGCCTCCTTCAGCCGCCGACGGTCAAGGATGAGCAGCACGACGATGAGCACCGGGAGCATCAGATACCAGCTGATGAGCCGCAGCACCACGGCCAGACACAGAGCAAAGAGCAGCAGATAGAGGATGAGACTCTTCCTGTCCAGCTCAGGCTCCTCCCCCAGAAAGACATCCACATGGGAGCGGCTGAGACGCAGGCTCAGCAGCAGCACTACCGCCTGGGAGATGAGCCACAGGGGGCCGGTGGCGGAAAAAAAGTCGCCTATGCTCAGGTGGTAGTTGGAGTAGAGGTACAGATTCTGGGGATTGCCCACGGGAGTGAGCACACTGCCCAGGTTTGCCGCCACGGTCTGGAGCAGCACCACCCATATGAGCTCCTTCTCCTGATGGGCCATGCCCAGCACCACCACCGCAAAGGGCACGAAGGTGAGCAGGGCCACGTCGTTGGTTATGAGCATGGCGCTGAAAAAGCTCAGCAGCACCAGGGTGATGCCCATGGTGCGCACGGAGCCCGCCCGGGCGCAGAGCTTGTGGGCCAGGACGGTGAAGACCCCGGCCTGGCGCAGGCCCGCCACCACCACCATCAGGGCGTAGAGCAGGGCCAGGGTGCGCAAATCCAGATAGCCCAGATAAGCCCCGTCCGGGGGCACAAAAAAGCAGCTTATTACTGCGGCCACCAGGGAGATGCACAGCGTCAGCTCCCGGCGCATGAAGTCCTTGACTTTGCTCATATCAGTTCCTCCCTGCCGTTAAGTACGGCCCGGACCAGTTTGTCCCCCTCGTAGCAGAGCTTCAGGGAGAAGAAGGCCTCCCCCTCATCCAGGAGCCGGAGGAAAATTTTATCCCCCTCCCATATGGGCAGGGAGGGGATGCGGCTTTTTTCCACCCACTCCAGCTCCCCCTCGTCGCAGTCGCGCAGGGCTCCGGTGAAGCCGTGGGCGGTGAAGAGGTGCATGTACTCCGTGCCCCACTCGTCGCTTACAAAGGTGACTATGCCCCGAAAGCGCCAGGACTCCAGGCTCAGCCCCGTCTCCTCCCGGACCTCCCGGAGCATGCAGTCCTCCGGGCTCTCCCCCTCTTCAAACTTGCCGCCTATGCCTATCCACTTGTCCCGGTTCTCGTCCAGGGCCTTCTTGACCCGGTGGAGCATCAGGTAGCGGCCGTCCTTCTCTATGTAGCAGAGGGATGTGTTTCTCATTTATACCACCTCTGGATATTTTAAATCCGACTAATTGTACATAGGAAGGCAGGGAATGTCAATTGAAAAATGCGCAGAGGGAAAAAGACTTTTACTTTTCCTCAAAAATGGGGAAAAGCCCTGTAAACCGGGGACAGGGAAGCCAAGATAACAGGTGACTTTGCCGGGGATTTGTGCTATCCTAATACACAACGGCGGCGGGAGAGGCCCCGGCGCCCTGAGAGAAAACCACAGGGGAGGCTTCCCGATGAAGCAGAAGAGAGAAAACAAGGGCCTGAACATCAGCGCCCGCTCCTTTATAACGGCGATACTCATACTCTTTGCCCTGATGCTGCTGACTTACATACTCACCCTGGTGCTCCCCGGCGGGGAGTATCAGCGCATAGCCGACAGCGCCGGGAATCTGGTGATAGACACCCAGGCGGGCTACTCCAAAGTGGAGGGCGGGCTGCCCTTTTACAAGTGGCTGCTGTCCCCCTTCCTGGTCCTGACTGCGGAGGGCAGCGGCACCATCATCGCCGTCATCATCTTCCTGCTGGTCATAGGCGGTATCTTCAACAGCCTGGACCGCTGCGGCCTGATGCTCTACATGCTCAAACGGGTGGTGGGCCGCTTCGGCGCCGCCCGGTACCGGCTCATGGCCGTGGTGGTGCTGTTCTTCATGGCCATGGGCTCCTTCATCGGCTCCTTTGAGGAGGTCATACCTCTGGTGCCCATAGTGGTGTCATTGGCGGTGGGCCTGGGCTGGGACGCCCTCACCGGTGTGGGCATGAGCATCCTGGCCGCCGGCTGCGGTTTTTCCGCCGGCGTGTGCAACCCCTTCACCGTGGGCGTCGCCCAGGAGCTGGCGGGCCTGCCCATGTTCTCCGGCGTCTGGCTGAGAGCCATCAGCTTTTTTGTGGTCTATGCCCTGCTGCTGTTCTTCCTGCGCAGCCATGCCGTAAAAGTGGAGCGGCCCCTCAGCGGGGATCTGGCCGGGGAGGATTTTCAGCCCAGCCCCGCCATGGACAGGGCCCTGGCCCTCTTCGGCGGTATACTGGGCCTGGGCATAGTCCTGGTGCTCTCCTCCAGCTTCATTACCGCTCTGCAGGATTATACCATGATAATCGTGGCGGCCATGTTCCTTGCGGCGGGCATAGTGTCCACCCTGGCCTCGGGCATGGCTCCCAAGAAGCTGGGCTCCAGCTTTATAAACGGCCTTGTCAGCGTGCTGCCGGCAGTGCTGATGATACTCATGGCCAGCTCCATAAAATACACCCTCACCGAGGGCAAGATACTGGACACCATATTATATTATGCCGTGGCCGCCGCCGGGACCCTGCCCCGCTGGGTGGTGATACTTTTCCTGTACCTGGTGGTGCTGGTGATGAACTTCTTCATCCCCTCCGGCTCTGCAAAGGCTTTCCTGCTGCTGCCTCTCATACTGCCGGTGGCCCAGATATTTGAGCTCTCTCCCCAGCTGTGCGTCATGGCCTATGCCTTTGGCGACGGCTTTTCCAACGTGCTCTATCCCACCAACCCGGTGCTGCTCATATCCCTGGGCCTTGCCGGGGTGAGCTATGGCAGCTGGTTCAAGTGGACATGGAAATTCCAGGCGGTGATACTGGTGTGCACCAGCCTGCTGCTGCTCTTCGGCCTGGCCGTGGGCTACGCCTGATAAAAGTTATACACCGGCAAAGGAGGCATATACCGTGCGGATCTTGGTAGTGGAGGATGAAAAGGATCTCAACCGCATAATCACAAAGACCCTCACCAAGAGCGGCTACACCGTGGACAGCTGCCTGGACGGGGATGAGGTGGAGCACTATCTGGCCGGGGCGGAGTATGACGCCATACTCATGGACGTGATGCTCCCCGGCACCGACGGCTTCACCCTGGTGTCCCGGATGAGAGACAGGGGGACGGACACCCCGGTGCTCTTCCTCACCGCCCGTGACAGCGTGGCGGACCGGGTGACCGGCCTGGACTTGGGCGGGGACGACTATCTGGTAAAGCCCTTTGACTTTGAAGAGCTGCTGGCCCGCATCCGGGCCATGACCCGCAAGCACGCCGGCAACCGCAGCAATGTCTTTACTCTGGCCGACCTCAGCGTGGACACCCGCCGCCAGAGAGTGGAGCGGGGCGGCCGGGAGATAGCACTGCTGCCCAAGGAGTTCGCCATTCTGGAACATCTCATAAGAAACAAGGGAGCTGTCATCTCCCGGGAGCAGCTGGAGGACAGGATATGGAACTACGAGTATTCCGGCAGCTCCAACAATGTGGACGTGTACATGAGCAGGCTGAGAAAGAAGCTGGACGAGGGCTATGATGTGAAGCTCATCCACACCGTCCGGGGGGCGGGCTGGGTGCTGCGGGAGGACAAGGCATGAGAAAAAGCTCCATCAAGCTGCGCCTTACCCTGTGGTACGCACTGCTGATGCTGCTCATGGCTGCCGTGACCTTGGCCTTTGTCACGGTGATAAGCAGCTCTGTGGCGAATCAGACCACCCTGGACAGCCTCTCCCAGACCGTGCGGGAAAACGCCCTCCAGGCCGACCTGGAGGAGGGGGAGCTGAAGGTGGACAGCGGCTTCAGCTTTTACCGCAGCGGAATATATACTGTAATATACAGCAAGAGCCAGGCCCTGCTGGCCGGGCAGCTGCCCCAGGCCCTGATGAGCCTGTCGCTGCCTTTTGAAAACGGCCTGACCCGCCCGGTGGAGACGGAGCAGGGGACCTATTATGTCATGGACCTCTGGCTGCCCTGCGGCTGGGAGGACGGCATCTGGCTCCGGGGGATGACGGAGATATCTCAGGGCGCCGAGGCCAGGCAGAACCTGCTCATAGCCGCCGGTATTGCCCTGCCCCTGTTCATACTGCTGGGGGCTCTGGGGGGCTGGTTCATAGTGCGCCGGGCCCTGCGGCCTCTGGACAGCATCAACGCCACCGCCGCCGCCATCAATGAGGGCCGGGACCTGTCCGCCAGGATAGAGCTGGGGGAGGCCCCGGAGGAGTTCAGCCGCCTGGCGGGGAACTTCAACAGGATGCTGGAGCGGCTGGAGCGGGCCTTCGAAGCGGAGAGACGCTTTACCTCCGACGCCTCCCACGAGCTGCGCACGCCCCTTTCGGTGATATTGGGGGCCTGTGAATACAGCGAGAAATTCGACGAGACCGGGGAGGAACGGCAGGAGACCATACAGACCGTCCACCGCCAGGGGAAAAAGATGGCGGTGCTCATAGACCAGCTTTTGCAGATGACCCGGCTGGAGCAGGGCACCGAGGGACTGCGGATGGAGGAGCTGGACCTCTCCGCCCTCACGGAGGAGCTGTGCCGGGAGCAGGGGGAGAAAAGTGAGTACCTGAGGCTGGACATCCTGCCCGGAGTAAAGGCCCGGGGGGACAGGCTGCTGCTGGGCCGTCTTATCCAGAACCTGCTGGACAATGCCTATAAATACGGAAAGCCCGGCGGCAGCGTATGGCTGAGCCTGCGCCGGGGCGGAGGCTGGGTGCAGCTCAGCGTCCGTGACGAGGGCGAAGGCATAGCGCCGGAGCAGCAGGAGAAGATATGGCGTCGCTTCTATCAGGCCGACCCCTCCCGCAGCGGAGGACAGGGGGCCGGGCTGGGCCTTGCCATAGTAGAGCAGATAGCCCGGCTCCACGGCGGCAGCATGGGCCTTGAAAGCCGCCCCGGGGAGGGCAGCACCTTCACCCTGAACCTGCCGGAGGCGGCCGGGGAGGCCGAAGAAAAAATCTGAAAAAACTTTTTCCGTTTCATGTTCCTTTAATATTTCCCTGGTAAGCTTTCACCATCTAAAGGAAAGAAGGAGGAAAATAAAATGAAAAACAAGAGGACGATATTCGTTCTGGCGGCCCTGGCCTGCCTCATCCTGGCGGGCTGCGGCAGCCCCACCAGCGTCCAGGCCGAGCCCATAGGGCTGGAGGCGGCAAAGGCCGTGGCCCTGGAGGACGCCGGACTCAGCGCTTCCGCCGTGAGCTTCACCACCACCGGATTGGACCGGCAGGGGGACACCGAGTATTACGCCATCGACCTCACCAGCGGCGACAGCAGCTATCAGTATGACATCGACGCCATCAGCGGCCGGGTGATAGAGTGCAGGATAAGCCAGGGCACGGCCTCTGCGGCTATGGCTCAGAGCAACGCTCAGGCATCTCAGACCCAGGCTGCTTCCAGCTCCGGCACCACCCAGAGCTCCTCTGTCCAGACCCAGAGCAGCGGTGAACTCATAGGGGAGCAGGCCGCCAGGGATGCGGCCCTGGAGCACGCCGGACTCACGGAGAGCCAGGTCACCTTCCTCAAGACCAAGCTGGATCGGGAGGACGGCCGCCAGATCTATGAGGTGGAGTTCTACACTGAGGACTACAAGGAATACGACTATGAGATAGACGCCCTCACCGGGGAGGTGTACTCCTACGACTACGATGTGGAGACTTACTTCCAGTCCTCCGGCAGCGGCAGCGAGATTACGGCGGAGGAGGCCAAGGCCCTGGCTCTCGCCCAGGTGCCCGGCGCCACCGAGAGCGATATCATCAAGTTCGAGACAGACCGGGACGACGGCCGCATAGAGTACGAGGGAGAGATCCTCTACTCCGGCATGAAGTACGAGTTTGAGATAGACGCCTACAGCGGCACCATCCGCAGCTGGGAGGCGGAGCCTGTGAGGCAATAAGTCGGGCTTGAGGCTTACCGGTTGAATGTATCACAGCTATATGGAACTGTCAGAGTTCTGAGAAATTTCAAATAGCGCTCCGGCATACTCTGAGCCGGAGCGGTATTTGAACAGATATACTCCAGGAGGGAAAGAAAATGAAAAGGGTGCTGTGCTTCATATTGCTTCTGGAGAGCCTGCTGCTCTGCGCCTGCGGGAAGGAGGCTGGGCCTCAGACCGGGAATATACAGGAAGAGGCAAGGCAGCAGGGATTTAGTATGGAATATCAGGCTTTGCCGGGAGAAATGGCTCTGTATGTAAGCCTGTATGCCGATGAAGACGCTGTCTATGTCTGCGGAATGGACTATGAGGAAAGGCCTCTGCTCATAGGCACGGACGGAGAGGTAGAGCTTTCGTACGGCCTGCCGGAAGATACGGCTTTTGTCCATGCCTGCTGCGGCACTGACGATGGGCTGGCCGTGCTGGCAGGGGATAGGCCTGAAAAGTGGATAAATCCCGACGGGATAGAGAGGCTCAATGAACAGGATGAATATGAGCTTAGCATCCTTTGTTTCAACCGGGAGGGGGAGTTGACGGAGCGGATATCTCTCCCCCAGGAGATATGCATCGGTGAAAGGATCAGGTCCCTCAGATATATGGACGGTTACTTTTATCTGATGATGCCCGCGGATATATACCAACTGGACAGCGGGGGCAATCTGTTGAACAAGCTCCATCTGGAGGGAGGCTCTTTTACGGCTCAGAGCACGGGTCGGGACGGGCTTTATATTTGCCTTTATAATTCGGCGGCCGACGGGGGCAGCGACACCACGGAGGTGTGGAGGCTGAAGGAGCCCGGAGAATTCACTTTTGAGACGGTCGTCTCCGGACTGGAAGGCTATGTAAATGCTTTCGGCTGTGGCGGGGACAGCCTGCTTGTATCGGAAGATTACAGCCTCAGCAGGTATCCTGCCGGGGGCGGAGACGCAGAGACGGTGTTTGACCTGTACCGGGCAGGAATAAGCCGGGTGCAGTTTACGGAGATCTTTGCACAGGGGGAGGCAATGTTGCTGGCCGGCTCCTACGGAACCAATATTCCCTGTCTTGTGCCCCGGGCTCAGGATGAAAAGATCCAGCTGGTTTTGTGGGCAGACGGTACGGATTTCAGCTTTGAATACTATGTAAGCAGCTTTAACCAGACCGATCCGGACTATGAGCTCAGCGTTTTCAATATGCAGGAGCTTGAGGATGAACAGGCAGCCGCGATGATCGCCTCAGGCCACACGCCGGATATATATGTTACCGGCGGAGACGGACATTTTAAAGGTATCAGCCCGGAAAACATTATGGAGGATATTTATCCCTATCTGGATGAGTATGCTCCAGGAGGAAGGGACTTTGTTTTGGAAAGCGTCCGGAACGCCGTGGAGATTGAGGGAAAGCTGTATACTTTACCCAGCATTATGGAGCTGTGCGCCGTTGTAAGGAACAAGGCTATGACTGAGGGTTCAGATATGAAGCTCAGCCAGGCACTGATGCTGCCGGAAGTGAGTTCGGGCGAAGCATATGTATTTCCCGGCTACTACAGCAGGGACGATATATGGAAATTCCTCAGCGGCCTGTATATGGTGAATCATGTGGATACGGAGAGGGGGCAGTGCTCTTTTGAAACGGAGGAATTTCTGGATATACTGGAAAGCTGCGCCCGGATTCCCGACAGCCCGGATGTCACCGATTTGGATGTGGAGCGGCAGATGTCCGCAACCATGTATCTGCCGGAACTGATCCCGGGAGTGAAAAGGGTACAGTATCTGGAACAGGTGCTGGGAGAAAACTTTGAAATAGCCTATGATTACGGGACGGCCTTTATGTTCAGCGGCATTTCCCTGGGCATTTCATCCGCCAGCCCGTATAAGGAAGGGGCATGGCGCTTTGTTTACCATGTGCTGAGCACGGGTGTGGAGCCCGGCTTTGCCGATTTCTGCTGGCCGGTCACGAAGGACGGGCTGGAAAGTCTTTATGACAGGGTCACAGGCAAGGGGATATTTGACTATGAGAAGAAGGAATATGTCCCCCTTTCTCAGAGCGCACTGGAGACCTGCCGGGAGCTTATCCAGCACAGCAGCCACAATCTGGCCGGACATTTGCCGATTCAGGAAATAATGGATGAGGAAGCGGAGAAATTCTTTGCAGGAGACAGGGACGCCGCCGAGACTGCCAGAATCATACAATCCAGGGCGGGTATCTATCTCATGGAGCAATACGGCTGAAATTCCTTTTGCTTCGATATAAATAATGCTGTACAGCCAAAAGCCCGGAGGCATCGGCCTCCGGGCTTGGGTTTTATGCTTGGGTCTATTTGACTGTTCGGCTGCCTGCCGATTTATCAGTACATGCCGCCCATGTCTCCGCCGCCGGCGGGCATGGGGGGATTCTTCTCGGGGATGTCGGCAACCAGGCTCTCGGTGGTCAGGACCATGGAGGCCACGGAAGCGGCGTTCTCCAGAGCGCTGCGGCAGACCTTGGTGGGGTCGACGATGCCCAGCTGAATCATGTCGCCGTACTGGTCGTTGGCGGCATCGTAGCCGTAGGTGCTGCTGGCGTTGCCGGCAACATTGTTCAGGATGACTGCGCCCTCCAGACCGGCATTGGCTGCGATCTGCATGATGGGGGTCTTCAGAGCCTTGGCAACGATGGCGGCGCCGGTCTTCTCGTCGCCCTCAAGGGCGGCGACTTCGGCCTCGGCGGCCTTGGAAGCTATGACGTAGGCAGTGCCGCCGCCGGGGACGACGCCCTCTGCAACGGCTGCACGGGTGGCGTTGAGAGCGTCCTCGATGCGCAGCTTCTTCTCCTTCATCTCGGTCTCGGTAGCGGCGCCGACCTTGATGACTGCAACACCGCCGGCCAGCTTTGCCAGACGCTCCTGGAGCTTCTCCTTGTCGTACTCGGAGGTGGTGGTCTCTATCTGGCGGCTGATCTGAGCGGTACGGGCCTTGATCTCCTCGCTGGAGCCTGCGCCGTCCACGATGGTGGTGTTCTCCTTGGTGACCTTGACCTGGTGAGCCTGGCCCAGCATGTCCAGAGTGGCCTCCTTAAGCTCCATGCCCAGCTCGCTGGAGATAACGGTGCCGCCGGTGAGGATGGCGATATCCTGGAGCATTTCCTTACGCCTGTCGCCAAAGCCGGGGGCCTTGACGCAAACGCAGGTGAAGGTGCCACGCAGCTTGTTGAGGATGATGGTGGCCAGGGCCTCGCCCTCCACGTCCTCGGCGATTATCAGCAGCTTGCGGCCGGCCTTGACGATCTGCTCCAGCAGGGGCAGGACCTCCTGGATGTTGGAGATCTTCTTGTCGGTGATGAGGATGAGGGCGTCGTCGATAACGGCCTCCATCTTGTCCATATCGGTGGCCATGTAGGGGGACAGGTAGCCCCGGTCAAACTGCATGCCTTCCACCACTTCGCTGTAGGTCTCGGCGGTCTTGCTCTCTTCCAGAGTGATGACGCCGTTCTGGCTCACCTTCTCCATAGCCTCGGAGATCAGGCTGCCGATGAGCTCGTCGCCGGAGGAGATGGTACCCACACGGGCGATGTCCTTGGAGCCGGACACGGGCTGGGAGATGGCCTTGATGCCCTCAACGGCGGCCTGGGTGGCCTTCTGGATGCCCTTGCGCATGACCATGGGGTTTGCGCCGGCGGCCAGGTTCTTCAGACCCTCGCTGATCATGGCCTGGGCCAGGACGGTGGCGGTGGTGGTGCCGTCGCCGGCCACATCGTTGGTCTTGGTGGAGACTTCCTTGATGAGCTGAGCGCCCATGTTCTCAAAGGCGTCCTCCAGCTCGATCTCCTTGGCGATGGTCACGCCGTCGTTGGTGATGAGGGGAGCGCCGAACTTCTTGTCCAGCACTACGTTGCGGCCCTTGGGGCCCAGGGTTATTTTAACGGTATCGGCCAGCTGGTTCACGCCGCGCTCTATGGCCTTTCTCGCTTCTTCACCGTAAATGATCTGTTTAGCCATTGTAATTTCCTCCTTAGTCTATCACTCGATAACGGCCAGTATGTCGCTCTGACGGACGATGGTGTACTCCACATCCTCCAGCTTTACCTTGCTGCCGCTGTACTTGCCCACCAGAACGTTCTGGCCGGCCTTGACTATCATCTCTACCTCGTTGCCGTCCACCATGCCGCCGGGGCCAACCTCCACGACCTCATAGACCTCGGGCTTCTCCTGAGCGGAAGCGGTGAGGAAAATGCCGGAGGAGGTGCGCTCCTCAGCTTCGTTCTGCTTGAGAACGACTCTGTCGGCCAAAGGTTTCAGTTTCATATCCATATACCTCCATAAATTTATTACAAAGTTCAGCACCGTTAGCACTCTAAACCTATGAGTGCTAACGGTGCTAATAATAACACATTTTATTTTTTTTGCAAGCCCCTAAACACAAAATTTGCAGAGGATTTTATAAATTTTTTGTTACAAGTTTGCTAAAGGCCCTTTTATTATTCGCAGCTCGGCGCCGGACCGAAGAAAGTCATGCCCCTGGGCACCACCAGGCGCACCGCTCCGGGGATGAGGCGCATGCTCACCTTCCGGGCAAAGACGGCCTCCCCGTCAAGGTTTATCACGTTGTCCTCATCGAAGTCGATATCTATCCTGTCGGTGCGCAGATGTGTGGCATATTCCGGCATGGTGTCCGCCTGGCCCTTGGCGTAGCGGCCTATGAGCCTGGCCAGGGTGAGCAGGCTAACGCCTTTTATGACGAACACATCCATCAGCCCGTCGTCGGGCCGGGCATCCAGGCTGGGATTGAAGCCCCCGCCGTAGAAGCGGCCGTTGCAGGCGCAGACCAGGGCGTGCATGCCCTCGGAATAAAAGTTGCCGCTGCGGATGCGCATGTAGCGGTTGATGCCCTTGATGACGTTCACCACCGTGGAGACCACGTAGCCGGTGGCCCCACCTATGAGGGGGATATGGCTGTAATTGTGGACCTGGGTACCGATGCGGGCGTCTATGCCCACGGAGCAGATATTGGCGCTGTAGCGGCCGTTGCAGTCGATAAGATCCATGGGGTGCTCCCAGCCCTCCACCAGGGCGGGCAGGTCCCGGTACAGCTCCTGCTCATCCCCGAACATGCGGCAGAAGTCGTTGCCGGTGCCGGTGGGGTAGGGACACACCGCCACATTCTCCAACAGTGCCGCACCGCAGACGCACTCGTTGAAGGTGCCGTCCCCGCCGCAGGCGTAGATGCGCAGCCGTTTGCCCTTGGCGGCCTCCCGGCGTATCTTCTCCGGGGCGTCCATGGCGGCCCTGGTGACGTATATCTCGTACTCGTCGCTGCGGCTTTTGAACAGCTCCTCCACCCGGCGGCGCACCTCTTCGGTCTTGTCCCGGCCGCCGGCGGTGGGGTTTACGATGAACAGGTGCTTCATCTCTTGTCCCCCCTGTTGAGATACATGAACAGGTCGCACTTTATCATGCCGTTATAGAGCTTGCGCTTTTTATCCGCCGTCCGGCCGAAGCAGCGCTCGAACTCCGTGTGGGAGCTGAGCAGATACAGCTGCCAGTTTTGGCTGGCGGCATAGGCCCTGCCGAAATCCCGGTACAGCTCCTCCGCCTCCCTCTGCTCCATGATGCGCTGGCCGTAGGGTGGGTTGGTGACGATGACGCCCCGCTGAGTCTGCCGGTCGAAGCTCCGGGCGTCCGCCTTTTCAAAGCGGACTATGTCCGCCACTCCTGCCCGGAGAGCATTCTCCCGGGCCAGTTCCAGGGCCCGGCCGTCGATATCCGAGCCCAGGATGTTGTAATTGCCGCTGTATTCCAGGGATTTTGCCCGTTCCCGCTCCTGCTCCCAGAGTCTGCCGTCCAGGTTTTTCCAGCTCATGGCGGCAAAGCGGCGGTAGAGGCCCGGGGCCCGGTTCCTGGCTGTCAGGGCCGCCTCGATGGGTATGGTGCCGCTGCCGCAGAAGGGGTCGCAGAAATCGTCACGGCCCCGGTAGCGGGAGAGGGTCACCATGGCGGCGGCCATGGTCTCCTTCAGGGGGGCGGCGTTGTGGGCCGGGCGGTAGCCCCGCTTGTGCAGGCCCTCTCCGGAGGTGTCGATGCACAGGGAGACTTTGTCCTTCATTATGGAAAACTGCACCTGGTAGAGCCCGCCGGTCTCCGGGAACCACTCTATGCCGTAGACGCTTTTCAGCCGCTCCACGATAGCTTTCTTTATTATTTTCTGACAGTCGGATATGGAGAAGAGCTTGGAGTTGAGGCTGTAGCCCTTCACGGGGAAAGCCCCGTCGGCGGGGATGAGGCTCTCCCAGGGCAGGGCCCTGGTGCCCTGAAAGAGCTGCTCGAAGCTGAGGGCTTCAAAGCGGCCCATTTCAATGAGCACCCGCTCCCCTATGCGCAGGCAGATGTTGGCCCGGGCGACGGCCCTGTCGTCCCCGGAGAAGTAGACCCGCCCGTTTTCGGCGGAGACCTCCTCCATATCCATGCGCCGCAGCTCCTCGGCAATGGGGCCCTCCAGGCCCAGAAGGCAGGGCACGCAAAGCTTGTGATCCATAGTTTTCTCCCCTTGTGCTTGTGGTGGCTCTCCTGTGTTCGTGGTGCAAAGTGACTATAAATTCCAATATTTATGTAATTGACTCAATTCTACTACAGTTTCAGCTGCTTGTAAATGGATGCGGGCAGAAAAAGCCCCCCTTGCCATCTCCGTAAAAAGATTCTCAAAAGCTGCGGAAAAGCCTTGAATAATCAAGAAATACGGGGAAATTTTAAATGTGAAAAATCTTGACTGAATTTTATCAAAAATGGCTATTGAAATTTGTGCTATTTAGCGTTATATTATGGTCTAGTCACAAACTGTTCATTTTTTCGGAGGCCAGCCATGAGCATAGACAGAGAGAGATTCCTTGAGACTATGGCCGACTCCTTTGAAGCTTACTATGACCTGCACAGGGCGGCGGAAGATTTGGAGCTGCCCCTGGCCTTCCGGGCAGATTACCACTCCCGGGCAGAGAGATACTGGCTCAGCAAGAACATCCCCATCTGGGGAAACGAGACCAACGAATTTGCATATATATTTTCCGCCCCGGCCTTTGACCGGGCCCTGGCGGAAAAGTGCATAGATTATGCGCTGGAGATGGGCCTGCCCATGGTAAAGCCCCATAAGGAGCACCAGTACACCAATATAAAAGTCATCCTGGTGGCCGACAGCGTGGATGAAGATACCGCAAAATACCTGAAGAAGCGCAGCTTCTCCAAGAATTACAAGTTCTCCTTCCACGGCTTCAGCACCCTGAAGTCGGCAATAGTGGACCTGGGGACGGGGAAGACCGTCACCAACTCCGCCGGCTATGAGCTGGCCGGATATTTCAGTAAACTGTTTGCAGCTGAAGAGAGGTCAAAGCTGTGAATGGGAATATATCAACATTTTTTATTTAAGGAGTGAAAAGTGTGAGCGCAATTCTTATCATGTTGATCGCTCTGGTGCTGCTGGCTCTTGGCTACATATTCTACGGCAGCTTCCTGGCGAAGCAGTGGGGTGTTGACCCCTCCCGCGAGACCCCGGCACACACCAGTTACGACGGAAAGGACTTCGTTCCTGCCAACCCCGCCGTTCTGATGGGCCACCATTTCTCTTCCATAGCCGGTGCAGGCCCCATTAACGGACCTATCCAGGCTGCAGTTTTCGGCTGGGTCCCCGTCTTCCTGTGGGTCGTAGTCGGCGGCATCTTCTTCGGTGCCATGCATGACTTCGGCGCCCTCTTCGCCTCCATCCGCCACAACGGCGGCTCCATCGGCGAAGTCATCAAGGAGAACATGGGTGTCAAGGCTCAGCGCCTGTTCACCATCTTCGCCCTGCTGGTGCTGATCCTGGTCATCGCCTCCTTCACCGCAGTGGTTGCCGGCACCTTCGTTTCCGAGGGTTCCTTCTTCACCGTGGGCCGCGCCAACGTCAGCGGCAACGCCTCCACCGCAACCACCTCCCTGCTGTTCATCGTCCTTGCCTTCTTCTTCGGCTTTGCCGTGTACCGCAAGAACGTGAAGGTGGGTCCCGCAACTATCGTGGGCATCATCGGTATCGTTGTCATCACCATCGTCGGCCTGAACGTCGGTATCAATATGAGCCGCACCGCTTGGGTCATCTTCATTGCAGTTTACATCATGGCCGCCTCTCTGCTGCCTGTCTGGATGCTGCTGCAGCCCCGTGACTACCTGTCCTCCTTCCTGCTCTACGGCATGATGGCCCTGGCTTTCGTGGGCATCATCGGCTCCGGCATGAAGGTGGAGCTGCCCGCCTTTACCGGCTGGACCGCTTCCTCCGGCACCCTGTTCCCCACCCTGTTCATCACCGTGGCCTGCGGCGCCGTCTCCGGCTTCCACTCCCTCATCGGCTCCGGCACCACTTCCAAGCAGCTGAACTCTGAGAAGGACGCCAAGGTCATCGGCTACGGCGCCATGATAGTCGAATCCGCTCTGGCCATCATCGCTCTCATTGCCATCGGCGTTGTCTACAAAGAGACCAACATCGGCGGCGGCGACAAGTTCCTGCTCACCGCTCCTCCCACCATCTTTGCCGGTGGTGTTGCCACCATGGTCGCTACCATGACCGGCGGCGTTGCAGACTTCACCAACCCCGTTTACGACACCGTTTACACCCTGCTGACCCTGGCCGTGTCCGTCTTTGCCCTGACCTCTCTGGACTCCGGCACCCGTCTTGCCCGGTACATGTTTGCTGAGCTCTTCGTTCCCGAAGGAAAGACCCGTGACGACCTCACCGGCGCCGCCAAGTTCTTCTCCCATCCCTTCGTGGCTACCGCCGTCATGGTCATCATCGGCTGCGGCATGGGCTTCATGAACCTGAGCCAGATCTGGGGCGTGTTCGGCGCTGCCAACCAGCTGCTTGCCGGTATCGCCATGCTGGCCGTGGCTACCTGGCTGGGCAACATCGGCAAGAACAACAAGATGTTCTTCGTGCCTATGGTCTTCATGCTGGTTGCCACCATCACCTCTCTGTGCATGACCGTTATCGCCAAGATCAAGCTCATCGCCGCTGCCGGCGCCGCTTGGGGCGACTGGTTCCAGATGATCTGGTCCATCGGCCTTGTTGTCCTGGCTATCATCCTGGTCATCCAGGGCGTTCAGATCCTCACCTCCAAGAAGGAGCAGAAGGCTGCCTGATTTTCTCGGGTAGATTGAACGAGCAATACTTAACAAAAAAGGGACCGCCCGCCGGGCGGTCCCTTTTTTGCGCCCCGGCCTGCGCCCGGGTGTTGAAATAAAGGCCCGGATGGGCTACAATACTGGAAAATGATTTTCCGGTATACAGGAGGGACAGCATGTATTTCGATACCCATGCCCACTATGACGACGAGGCCTTCGATGCCGACAGGGAGGAGCTGCTGGAAAGCCTGGGGGGAAAGGGCCTGGAGCTGATAATCGACCCGGGCTGCGACGCCCTCAGCAGCCGCAGGGCCCTGGAGCTGGCGGAGCGCTTCGGCTTCGTATACGCCGCCGTGGGCTTTCACCCGGAGGAGCTGGACAAGTACGGCCCGGAGGGCTATAAGGAGATATGCGCCATGGCCAGGCACCCCAAATGCGTGGCCATAGGGGAGATAGGCCTGGACTACTACTGGGACGCGGAGCACAAGGAGGAGCAGAAGGCGCTCTTTCGCCGCCAGATAGAGCTGGCCCTGGAGCTGAATAAGCCGGTGATAGTCCATGACCGGGAGGCCCACGGGGACTGCCTGGAGATAGTCCGGGACTACCCGGGCCTGAGAGGCGTCTTCCATTGCTACTCCGGCAGCGCCGAAATGGCAAAGGAGCTCTTGAAGCTGGGCTGGTATCTGGGCTTTGACGGGCCCATAACCTATAAGAACGCCAGGAAGGCCCTGGAGGTGCTGGAGCTCTGCCCCGCCGACAGGATGCTCATTGAGACGGACAGTCCCTATCTGTCCCCTGTACCCATGCGGGGCAAGCGCAACGACTCCTCAAATCTCCGCTATGTGGCGGAGAAGATAGCTCAGGTAAAGGGCCTGAGCCCGGAGGAGGCTGCCGCCATAACTGCGGCCAACGGACGCCGCCTGTTTGGAATAGGGGGAGCTTGAGCATGTACAGTCCGGAAGATATAAGAAAAGAATATGACCGCCTGGACAGGCTCTGCGGCCTGGACACTTCAGGCATAGAAATAGAGATATCCCGCCGCCCGGGCCGGCGCCTGGGCAGCTTCCGCTATCCCCTGAAGGGGGACGGCCCCCTGCGCATAATCATCAGCGCCGCCCTGCTGGAGCAGGAGGAGCAGTTCTGGGACACCATACGCCATGAGTACGCCCATGCGGCGGCCTATATGCGCCATCCCGGGGAAAAGCACGGCCACGACAAAGTCTGGAAAGACATTTGCAGGGAGCTGGGCTGCTCCCCGGAGCGGCTGACGCCTCAGAATCAGGCCCAGCAGCAGCGCACGGAGGAGACGGCGAAATACCGGGTGCACTGCAAGGGCTGCGGCCGGGACAGCTACTATTTCAGGGAGGGCAAGGTCATAAAAGCCCTGCGCCGGGGGAGAAAAGGGGCGGTGCGCTGCGCCTTCTGCGGCTCTGACAGCTTCGAGCTGTATACAAGGAAGCGGGCCTGAACGGCGTGAGTAATATGCAGAAATTATAGAATATTCATTTATACGGTGAATATTCACAAGATAAATGAATATTAAATGCATAAAAAAGAAAAAATACGAATTTTATTTCAAAAAGCTATTGACAAGGCCCCGGGCCTGTGCTATTATCACACTCGTCGAAGGACAGAGGGTCCTTTGGACATAAACAGCAAATCAAAAAATAGTGAGGAAAGAACAATGAAAAACATGAAGAAACTGCTCTGCATGCTGCTGGCCCTGGCAATGGTGCTGGCTCTGTGCGCCTGCGGCTCCAGCACTGAGGAAGCCGCTACCGAAGAGGCTCCCGCCGAGGAAGCCGCTGCCACCGAGGCCCCCGCTGAGGAGGCCGCCGAAGAGGAAGTCGATTACTCCGCAATGACCATAGACGAGCTCAAGCCCCTGCTCACCACCGTCACTGAGGGCAAGCTCACCGTGGCCACCAGCCCCGACTTTGCCCCCTATGAGTTCTACGCCATTGACGAGAACGGCGAGCCCCAGCTGGCCGGCTTTGATATGTCTCTTGCAGCTTACATAGCCGATTACCTGGGCCTGGAGCTGGAAGTCGTCCCCATGGACTTTGACGGCACCATCGCCGAGCTGGCAGCCGGCAAGGCCGACCTGGGCATGGCCGGTTATTCTCCCACTCCCGAGCGTCTTGAGGTCATGGACTTCTCCATGGTGTACATCACCGGCGGTCAGTCTTTCGTCTGCCTGCAGGAGAACAAGGACCTGTTCACCTCCCTTGAGGACACCAACAAGGCCGAGTACTCCATCGGCGCCCAGGTAGGCTCCATCCAGGTGGGCCTGGCCCAGGGGAACTCTCCCGAGGCTGACCTGGTAGAGCTGAGCAAGGTTCCCGACATCATAGCCGAGGTCCTCAACGGCAAGCTGGACGGCGCCTACATAGAGACCATGGTGGCCGAGAGCTACGCCAAGAACTACCCCGACCTGTGCGTTGTGCTCCCCGTGCCCTACGATGCTGAGGGCTCCGTTGCCGGCATCACCAAGGGCAATGCCCCTCTGGTTGCAGCCGTGAACCTGGCCATCCAGGCCTGCCTGGACAGCGGCGAGTTCGATACCTATGTGTATGAGGCCAACGAGCTGGCAGCCGGCGACATCATCGAAGGTCTGGTAGAGTAAGCAGACCCACCGGTCCTGAATACAAGATCATCACTATCCCTCCCCGCCTGCAGACGGGGAGGGATAGCCCGTGCAAAAGGACACCGGCGCCTCTCTCCATAAGCGCACCGAGCCGGGCGTGTTTATGGAAGGAAAGGCGGCGGCCTATTAAAGTTTTAAGGGGGATATGCCTGTGTTTACATCCGCAGGATTTGAAAAAACCTTTGAATATTTCGATTTGTTCAAGCAGGGGCTTTTGTGTACGGTTATGCTCTCTGCTTTTACCGTCGTATTTGGCTTTATATTGGCTCTGGCTCTGGCCATGTGCCGCCTGAGCAAGTTCCGCCCGCTGGCCTTTTTGGGCATCACCAAGGACGGAAGATTGAGAGACCAGGGGCCGCTCACCGTGCTGAGCAAGTTCAACCCTCTGAGCTTTATCGCCAGCGTATATGTGGAGGTCTTCCGGGCCACGCCTATGCTGGTGCAGCTGTTCATCGTCTATTATGTGGTGCTGGGGGACGTGTCCCTGCCCACCTTCAAGCTCTTCGGCTCCATACGCTTTGACCGCTTCCTGCCCGGCGTCATCGCCCTGTCCCTGAACTCCGGAGCCTACCTGTCGGAGATAATCCGCTCCGGCATCCAGTCCATAGACGGCGGCCAGACCGAGGCCGCCCGTTCCCTGGGCCTGTCCGGCTTCAAGACCATGCGCTTTATCGTGCTGCCCCAGGCCATCAAGAACATACTGCCCCCCATTGCAAACGAATTCGTCACGATAATCAAGGAGTCCTCCATCTGCTACACCATAGGCGTGCAGGAGATAATGAGCGCGGTGTCCTCCATCAAGGGCGCCACCTTCCGCATTGCGGAGCCTTTGGTGATAGCCGCCTGCGTGTACTTCTGCCTGACCTTCCCCACCAGCAAGATCATTGCATACTTTGAAAGGAGGATGAGCAGCGGTGACCGGAGATAAGCTCATTGAGGTCAAGGACCTGAAAAAACATTACAACAAGGGAGCTATCAAGGCCCTGGACGGGGTCAGCGTGGACATTAACAAGGGAGACGTGATGGTGGTCATCGGCCCCTCCGGCTCCGGCAAATCCACCTTCCTCCGCTCCCTGAACCTGCTGGAGCAGCCCACTGCCGGCAGCATAATCTTCGAGGGCGTGGACATCACCAGGAAGAAAGGCCCCGACGGCAAGAAGCTGGATATAGACAAGCACCGGCAGAAGATGGGCATGGTGTTCCAGCACTTCAATCTCTTCCCCCATATGACCATCCTCCAGAACATGTGCATTGCCCCCGTCCAGGTGAAGGGCGTGAGCCAGGAGGATGCGGAGAAGAAGGCCATGGAGCTTCTGGCCCGTGTGGGCCTGGCAGACCGGGCCGACGCCTATCCAATCCAGCTCTCCGGCGGCCAGAAGCAGCGTGTGGCCATAGTCCGGGCCCTGGCCATGGAGCCGGATGTGATGCTCTTTGACGAGCCCACCTCCGCCCTGGACCCGGAGATGGTGGGCGAGGTGCTGGACGTTATGAAGGAGCTGGCCCGGGAGGGCATGACCATGGTGGTGGTCACCCACGAGATGGGCTTTGCCCGCGAGGTGGGCAACCGTGTGCTCTTCATGGCCGACGGCAAGCTGCTGGAAGAGGGCAGCCCCGACGAGATATTCAACCATCCCCAAAACCCCAGGCTTCAGGACTTTTTGTCCAAGGTATTGTAAGGTGTCATAATGACTACAGAGAAACAGAACGCACAGAAATATATAGATTCAAAGGCGGAGTATTTCCGCAGCGTGGCGGACAGCATCTGGGAAAAGCCGGAGCTGTCCCTGAAGGAGTTCTCCGCCACGGAGGTATATTGCCGGGCCCTGCGTGAGCTGGGCTTTACGGTGACGGAAAAGCTCTGCGGCATAGACACCGCCTTCTGCGGCAGCTACGGCAGCGGCCGCCCGGTGATAGGCATACTGGGAGAGTACGACGCTCTCTCCGGATTGAGCCAGCAGGCCTGCTGCACTCAGCCCCGGCCTCTGGAGGAGGGGGGCAGCGGCCATGGCTGCGGCCACAATCTCCTGGGGGCCGGCTCCCTGGCCGCCGCAGCGGCGATAAAGGACTACCTGGAAAAAAAGGGCGGCAGCGGCACCGTCATCTTTTACGGCTGCCCCGGAGAAGAAGGGGGCAGCGGCAAGGCCTTCATGGCCCGGGAAGGGCTTTGGAAGGAGCTGGACGCCGCTCTCAGCTGGCACCCCTCCGACGTGAACCAGGTGCGCACCGGCACCAACAACTCCTGCATCCAGGTGCTCTACAAGTTCTCCGGCGTGGCGGCCCATGCTGCCGGCGACCCCTATAACGGCCGCAGCGCCCTGGACGCCGTGGAGCTTATGAACATGGGAGTGCAGTTTTTGCGGGAGCACACCACCGACGACTGCCGCATCCACTACGCCATAGTGGACGCCGGGGGCATCTCCCCCAACGTGGTCCAGGCCAAGGCCAGCGTGCTGTATATGGTCCGGGCCAACAAGGTGGCCGACTCGGTAAAGCTCCAGGCCCGGGTGGACAAGATAGCCCGGGGCGCGGCGCTGATGACGGAGACCAGCTTTGAGCGGGTGTTTATCGACGGCACCTCCGAGCTGCTGCCAAACTACACCATAGAAAAGATGCTCCACGAGAACATGGAGCTGGTGGGTGTGCCGGAGTATGACGAAAAGGACTTGGCCTTTGCCAGGGCCATGAGGGAGACTTATCCCCCGGAGACCACGGTCCCCGGCATAGGAGCCAAGAGCGACGAGAATATCGCCGCCAAAGTCCGGGAGCTGACGGAAAATCTCACTAAGCCCATAAACGACTTTATCATGCCCATGTACTCCGGCAACGACTTTGTCCCCGGCAGTACCGACGTGGGGGACGTGAGCTGGCTCACTCCCACCTCTCAGATAGACGCCGTGACCTGGCCGGCGGGCACGCCCCACCACTCATGGCAGGTGGTGTCCTGCGGCAAGAGCGGCATAGGCTACAAGGGCATGCTCATGGCCGCCAAGGTTTTGGCCTGCACCGCCATAGAGCTCTTTGAGTGCCCGGACAAACTGAAGGCTGCCCGGGAGGAATTCCTGCGGCGCTCCGCCTCCGGCTATGTCTGCCCCATTGAGCCCGGCGAACAGCCCAAGGCGATTTAAAAGAATCAACAAAATTTTATCCCCGGCAGCTTTTGCTGCCGGGGATATTTGCATATTCAGTCCTGGGGTCTTCTTATGGGCTGGTCCTCATAGCCCACCAGGTTGCCGTTTTCATCCTTGGCGTAGGCATGCCGGTAGCCCTGGTCGTCATACCAGAAGGCCCCGCTGGAGGAGATGGGGCCGCCTATGGCGTTGGGGTAGTAGCTGTTTTGCTCAATGAGCCTGCCCAGCTCGTCATAGCCGTAGGTCTCATAATATCCGCCGCCGGTGGAGAAGCTTTGTTCCATCCTCACCAGCAGATCCCCGGAGTATTCGTATACTATGGTGATGAGCAGCTCCCCGTCCTCCAGGTACTCCTCCTTTATCCGGTGCCTCCCGGCGTCATATTCATACCGCCGCAGTATCTCTGAGGGCTGGTTCCCGGGGGACTCCTGCCAGGTAAGCCAGCTGACCGGGTCGCCCTGGGCCGAATACTCCACAGTTATAATGCGCTGGCCCACGCTGGCATGGTAGTCATGGACGGTGGTGCGCACCCCGCCGCCGGGCAGGTTCTCATAGCCCTCCGCCTCCAGAGGTACGCCGAAGCGTTGGAAAATGCTCTCGCCGTCCATCCAGGCGTACCAGAGGCCCCAGGCATAGCAGAGGTTGGAGCCGTCGGCGGCGGTGAGGACAAGGCGGCTGCTGCCGTCTTCAAAGCGGAGATACAGGGGATTGTAATCATAAACAGAGGCGGGGTCGGCGCTGGAAGAGATATCGTTTTCGCTGAGGCTGAGGGCCAGGGCTTCCAGCTTCTCCGGGTCTGTGAGGATATAGCGGCTGTCCAGCTGCTTCACATAGAGCTCCGCCTCCACAAGGCCGCTCACCTCCTTCTCCTTATAGGCGCCCAGCAGTGTATCAAGATTGGCCAAAAGCTCCTCATCGCTGGGCCGTTGGCTCAGATATTCCACCGGCTCCATGGGCCAGCTGCGCTGAAATTCTATAAGGGTCCGGCCCTCGTTTTCCGAGCGTATGTTGAAGCTGCGGCAATACTGTTCTCTTGGTTCTATCCCGGAGCCGGGGCTGGGCGTGCCGGTGAAAATGAACCAGCCTGTCATACCGGTGCCCAGCATGTTTCCGCCGTAGGACATATCGTCTATCTCCATGTCTACAAAATAGGAGGACAATTTCTCCAAATATGCCGCCTTGAAATTCTCTTTCAGACTTTTGGTATAGGCTTCGTAGTCGGAGTTGATGTCCGGTTCCACGCTGAAGCTGAGGCTGTCGTCTATCCCGGCCAGGGGGTCTTCCATGGGGAGGACGGTGAGCCCCGACCGGGTCTCCTGAGCCTGGGTCTCGGCGGCGGCAGGCTCCCCCGTTGCCGCCGGGCTATCCGGGGCGGGGGAGGAGCTTTCCCCTGAGGCACAGGAGGAGAGCAAAAGGGCGGCCAGGGATAAGAGGGCAACAAGTTTGTTAGGCTTCATTTGAATTCACTCCAATCTATACTGTCGGCGCTGCGCTGTATCTCCCACACGTCCAGGGTGTGCATGTTCAGCAGTACCCAGGCGCTGTCCGTTACATAGAGCACATGGGCGCAGCTGCGCTTCTCCGGGCCGTCGCAGGCGCAGTATACCTGCTCCCCGCCCGCCGTATCATAGCTCCAGACCATGGAATATTCCGAAAAGGGGGCAAAGTATTCCAGCCGGGTGTAGAGGGCTCCCTTGGGTATATAGTGCAGATTGTAGTCTACGGCGTCCAGGTAGCGAGCGCCGTTGGAATATTCCGTCCACTGAGCTTCCGTCTTTGAGACGGCGGGGACGAGGCCGTATTTCTCCCGGAGCAGGTCCATTTGTGCGTCGATGTCCTCATAGCCCTCCTGACCGTAGACCCCGGTAAAGGTGCTGCCGTAAAAGACCTCACGAAACCACAGGGTGAAGTCCCTGCTGCCCTGAAATTCCGGGCTGCCGTACAGCTCCTCATAGGCTTCGGCGGCCTCAGGATTGGCCCCGGGGCTGCGGTCAACGCCCAGTATCTCTCCGGCTATGCCGCCCTTTGAGCACAGGGCCTTGAAGTCTATGCAGTCCGCCGCCCGGCGGGCCAGGGCCTCATCGGCCCCATCCAGGCTCAGATTTATATAGACCTCCCCGTCGGTAAAGGATATCTCCCCACGGCCGTCCTCCCAAACGGTGACTCCCACGTCAAAGCCCAGAGCCGTGAGATATTCCTCCTGGGCGAAGTCCAGGGGCCGGCCGTAGCCGTTGTAGGGGTAGATGCTGCCCCGGTATATCCTGTGGATAGTGAAAAGCAGGGAGCCGCCATCCACATACATGTCACCTTCCAGCTTGAAGGAGCCGTCGGCAAACACATAGCCCTCACTGTCGGCATCTATGGCGGAGGAGAAGTCCCCCACGCCCGCCAGAAGGGAGAGCTGCTCCAGATTCCCTACATGGAGGGAATCGGTGTACAGACTCAGGCCGTAGTCCCGGGAAATGGCCAGGAGAGTGTCCAGGGCCTCCCGGTCCGTAACGGTGTATATATTGCTTATCCACCGCTCTTCCGGGGTCCGGGCAAAGGAGAGGCTAAGGTCCCGCTGTGCATCGGCATGTTCGGCTCTGTAGCCGAACCAGTCCACCGCAGCCTGATACTCGGCGGAGGCTTCGGAGCCGTTGGGTACGATGAGGCTGCCCAGGTTCTCGTCCTGGTGCATCCTGCTTTTCAGAGGCAGGAAGCCGGAGGCATAGGCGGCGGCTATAAACAGGGCGGAGAGCAGGGCTGCCAGCAGGGCTATCTTTGCCAGACGTCTCAGGCGGTAGGGCCGTCTCAGCTCCATGACCCGGTCCAGGGTATCCTGGATAAGGGCCGGGTCTATCTCGTTGAAGGCAAGGGCAAAGTCCATGGCTCTCATAGAAATCCCTCCCGGTGCAGATGCTCCTCCAGCTTTTTCCTGGTTCGGAACAGTGTGGTGTTCACCTTGCTTTTGCTCAGGCCCAGACGCTTTGCAGTCTCCGCTGCGGGGAGAAACAGCCAGTAGCGGCAGACGAAAATGTCCCGCTCCGCCTGGGGAAGGCTGTGCAGAAAGCTCTCTATTGCAGCGCTGAGCTCTTTGAAGTCATAGCCCTTTTCCACATCGGAGCCTGAGGCCAGGCAGCCCTCCAGCTCCTCCAGGGCCAGCACCGCCTCGCCGCCGCCCCGCTTTTGGCGCAGCCTGGAGCGCAGGCATTTCAGGCTGATATTGCGGACTATGGCGGCGATAAAGGCGGCCAGACGCCCGGGGCGCTCCGGGGGCATGCGCTGCCACAGGGCCAGGTATGTGTCGGAGACGCACTCCTCCGAGTCCTCGTGATTTGCCAGAATGTTGTAGGATATGCCCCGGCACATGCCGCCGTATTTTAAGTCCGTCTGGCCTATGGCCTCCTGGCTGCGCTGCCAGTAAAGCTCGATTATCTCTATATCTTCCATAGATCCCTCCAGAAAAGCCTCTCATATATTAAGTACCTTTTTTTCACTGCCGATTACAGCCTTTAGCCGTTTTTTGAGGTGGAAGCGTAAAAAAGATGGAAAGCCGTGTCCCGAGGGGAAAACCGCTTTTATTGAAAAACCCCGGCAGCAGAAGCTGCCGGGGTCACATTTGCAAACAGGAGCCCGGTTAGCCGGGCAGAGGGCCGTAGCTCAGATTCGGCCGTATTCCACATAGGCGTTGAAGCAGGGCTTGCCGTTCTCGTGCTTGGCCTGCACTGTGTAGCCCTTGCCGTTGGGGATACAACCCAGAACTATTTTGCTGTCGGCCACACATTCCCTGATATAGTCCAGCTGAAGCAGAGATATGAGGGGGTGTTCATCCTTCGTGAAGGGCAGCAGCTCGCGCATCAATGCAGGATAACGGAAGAAAGAGAGATGGGAAGCATTGCTGTCGCAGTCATCCGGGGTAAATGATTTCTTATGGGAGTATTCCACGTCCTCAAGAGTGGGCAGAATCTCAAAAGATGGAGCCTCATTGGGAGCCGGAGTGGTAAACAGAGGCTCAATGTCCTTGCAGCAGAGCCGCCGGCGGCTTTTCAGCACTACCGGCATTATCATCACATTGGTACTGGCCAACAGCTCACCGTTGAGATAAAGCTCTCCAAAATGAGCATACTGATTGCCGCAGAGGGTGCGCCCGGAGCCGTAGCCAATCAATTCGTCCCCAATATGGGCATGCCGGTATTGCCTCAGCCTTATCCGATGTATCATCCAAACTGCGCGCAGCTTTTCCATCAGAACCTGACGGCCGGCACCCTCCAGCCGGTTTCTGGTGGTAGCCGCTGCTGCCGCTTTGTCAGCCAGCCGGCAAATATCAAGAAAGCCCTGGCTGTCACAATCATCCCGGGTGACGGTATAGCGCAGAGTTTCTATCATATCCATAAGCCTATCCGCTTCTCTCTATGGTCAAAATTTGCGGCCCAGAGATACAGACTCCGGGCCCAACAATACAAATATAGCACAGCGCAAAATATTTGGCAAGAGAAAACAGCTATTTTTAAATAAAATTGGAGAGATATATAATTTATGAACGCGTTTTTCGGCTAACCTGCCCCTTGATTATCCTCGGGAGCTTTGCTATATTATAGACAGAAAGGATGGTCGGCAATAGAGCCGGTAGTCCTTTGATATATACGGCGGGTCACAGATTGTGTGACGTCGAATCTGTAGAAAGAGAGGTAAGCAAATGATGTTAGATACTAAGAATTATCAGAAATAGCCCTTGATCGTTGTAGGTGAAAGATGCAGCGGTCAAGGGCTATTTCGTTTATATGGACATATGCGCAGCCGGGGGAGCCTTGATGGCTCTCTTTTTTTGCCCGGCAGGGGAGCGGCCTTGAAATTAAACGGCAATGGTAGTAAAATACTTTAAAAAATAAAACTTCCTGGAGATGGTACAATGAAAAAGGGACTGGTGCTGGAGGGCGGAGCCATGCGGGGCATGTACACCGCCGGGGTGCTGGATGTGCTGCTGGAAAAGGGAATAGAGTTTGACGGCATAATGGGCGTCTCCGCCGGGGCCCTCTTCGGCCCCAATTTCCTTTCAAAGCAGCCGGGCCGGGTGATACGCTACAACAAGCGCTTCATCCGGGACAAGCGCTACAAGGGCTGGAGCTGCCTGCTGAAGGAGGGAAACCTTTTCAGCAGCGGCTTTGCCTACGGGGAGGTGCCCCGGAAGCTGGACGTCTTTGACGACGAGACCTTCAAAAGCTCCGGCGTGCCCTTCTACGCCGTGATCACCGGCCTTGAATCCGGGGAGCCGGAGTATATGGAGATAAAGAGCGTCTTTGACGATATGGACAAGCTGCGGGCCTCCGGCTCCATGCCCTTCGTGTCCCGGCCCGTGGAGATAGAGGGCAGGCTCTACCTGGACGGGGGCGTGTCCGACAGCGTGCCCTATGAGGCCATGGAGAAAATGGGCTATGACAGGCTGGCGGTGATCCTCACCCGGGACATGGACTACAGGAAAAAGCCCATGCCCGCCCTGCCCATAAAGCTCTGCTTCCGGAAATATCCCAAGTTCAGGGACAAGCTGCTGCAGCGCCACGACACTTATAACCGCAGCGTGGCCCGGCTGCGGGAGCTGGAAGCCCAGGGGAAGATCTTCGTCATCCGGCCCTCGGAGCCCATAGAGATAGGCCGGGTGGAGAGCGACCCGGAGAAGCTGCAGCAGGTCTATGAGCTGGGGCTGAAGGACGGGGCCGCCGCCGCGGATAAGCTGGCGGAGTTCCTCAAAGGCTGAGAAAGTGAGAAGTTCCGATACGGCAAAGGCCGGGGCTTGGCCCCGGCCTTTGCCGTATATTTATACTTATACTTTCTCGATATTCTTTGTGCGCCGCAGGATGAACTCGTTGCCCAGGGTGTAGATAACGGCGCAGATGGGGACGCCCAGGAGCATGCCCAAAATGCCGAAGGCCCCGCCGCCCAGGGTCACCGCCGCCAGCACCCAGATGCCCGGCAGGCCCACGGACTTGCCCACCACCTTGGGGTAGATGAGGTTGCCCTCTATCTGCTGGAGCACTATTAGGAAGATGAGGAACCACAGGGCCTTCATGGGGTCCACAAAGACAATGAGGAAGGCCCCTATCGCCGCTCCGGCCCAGGCCCCGAAGATGGGGATGAGGGCGGTGAAGCTGACCACCACGGATATCACCGGGGCATAGGGGAAGCCGAAGATGAACATGCCCGTCATGCACAGCAGGCCCAGGATCACCGCCTCGGTGACCTGACCGGTGACATAGTTGGTAAAGCTGCGGTTCACCAGGGAGATTATCTCCAGCGCCCGGTCGGCCCGCTCCGGCTTCAGTATGGCCCGGATGGCCCGGCGGAAGCTGCGGCCGTGCTCCTCCTTGCGCCCCAGCACGTACAGGGAGATGATGAAGGCCAGGATGATGTTGAACACCAGCTTGAAGATGGAGAGGGTGAGGTCCAGGGTCTTGTTCACCATGGCACTGCCCTGGTCGGTGAAAAAGTCGGTGAGGGTCTTTATTATCTCGTCGGTGTTCAGCTGCAGCTCCGGCAGATAGGCACCGAAGCGGTTGAGGAAGACCGACAGCTCATGCCACCACTGCTCCGCCTTGGCCGCCGACTGGGGTATCATGGCGGATATGCCCGCCACGGTGCTGCGTATCTGGGGCACCAGCACCAAAAACACTGTGGACATCAGGCCCAGGAAAACGGCGGTGCTGAAGACTAGGCAGGCCGGACGGCGCAGCCGCTTTTTCCAGGGCCGCTTCACCTTGCCCAGGCAGCGGTCCCACAGGGCCTCCATAGGCCGCAGGATGATGTTCAGCACGAAGGCCATGCAGAAGCCCAGAAGGAAGGGGGTCAACAGATTCAGCAGCCAGGATATGAGGGCCGCCACCTGCCCCAGATTGTTGAAAGCCCAGAAGAGCACCAGGGCAAAGGTGATGAGAAGCATAAGGGCCCGCAGATTCTTTTTGTTCAGCTCCAAATAATAACAACTCCCGGAATAATTCTTATGCTGGGATTATAACATATAATTTGTAAATAAACCGGTAAGATAGGGGAGAATATGTAACATTTTTATAAACGGGAGGAAACGGCCTTCTCAGATATGCCTGCCGATGCGGCGGCTTATCACGGCGGCCAGGGCCAGCTTTGCCCCATCGGGCACGATGAAGGGGACGACGCAGGCCATCAGCGCCGCGCCCACGGAGATAGGGCTGCCCCCGGAGGAGTAGACCTGGACGAACCAGGCGGTGCCGAAGGCATAGCAGACCAGGGTGCCCAGGATAAGCAGCAGGATGTGGTTCATATGCTTTTCCAGCAGCCAGTACAGCAGGGTACACAGCAGAAAGCCCAGGATGAAGCCGCCGGTGGGCCCCAGCAGGGCGCCGAAGCCGGCGTTGAAGCCGGAGAAGACCGGCAGGCCCACGGTGCCCATGAACAGATACAGCAGCATGGCTATGGTGCCCCGCTTTCCCCCCAGCAACAGCAGGGTGCAGTAGATGGCAAAGGTCTGCATAGTAAAGGGCACAACGGAAAAAAGAGCTATATTTATCCAGGAACAGAGACAGATCATGACGGTCATCAAAGCCACCATGGCTATATCCTTTGTTTTCATAGTTCTCCATGCTCCTTTTTAGAATACCGGGTCTTGACCGAAGAGGAACTTTACTGTATAAATGATAGTATAAGGCGGGCGGACTTGTCAACGCATAATTGCCCAAAGAAGCGTGGACACCGGGCCGTTAACGGCGTAAAATCTGTTGAAACTTACGAAAATTAATTGTACATAAAATATTGGAAAAAATCCATTGACATAGGCGTAAAAGCTTGGTAATATACATCTATGGGTATGGTTATTTATTTAACATAGCTCTGCCCCACCGCTCCGGCGGCGGGCGGTCCCAAGCCGGTTCCTGCAGGCCCGGGGCCGCCGGAAAATACGCTATATGCAGCCTGAGCTGTGTATAAAAGAATTTGAAAATGAGAAAGGGAAGAACAATGAAAAAGATTATCAGTCTGATCCTCCTGCTGTGCATGGTGTTCGCACTGGCCGCCTGCGGCGGCACTGAGACTCCTGCCGCTACCGAGGCTCCCGCCGAGGATGCCGCTACCGAGGCTCCTGCCGAGGATGCCGCCGAGGCTCCCGCTGAGGATGCCGCTGCAGAGGCCACTTACACTCTGGGCATGGGCGTCGTCTCCAGCTTTGACAGCTCCGCTGCTGGCAATGCACAGATCGACACCACCTTTGCTGCTATCGTCACCGATGCCGACGGCAAGATCGTCTCCTGCCGCCTGGATGTGGCCCAGAACAAGATGAATGTGGCCGACGGTCTGGTTACCACCGGCAACGAGTACCCCACCAAGATGGAGAAGGGCACCGACTACGGCATGGCTCCTGTCAGCTCCATTGGCGCTGAGTGGGACGCTCAGGCCAAGGCCTTTGAGGAGTTCGTAGTTGGCAAGACCGTTGACGAGGTCGTCGCTCTGGAGACCGTGCTCAACGAGTCCGGCCACAACGTCGCCGTTGACGAGACCCTCTTCGCCTCCTGCACCATGGACATCACCGCTTTCCAGGCCGCCGTTGAGAAGGCCGGCTCCGACGCTTGGGCCGTCACCTTCACCACTGCCGATGCCTTCACTCTGGGTGTCGCTGCAATCACTGACGATGCTGATTCCACCGCCCCCACCGCCGACGCTGACGGCGTTGTGAAGATGTACACCGAGTTCGGCGCTGCCGTTGTTGGCGCTGACGGCACCATCCTGGCTGCCCTCAACGACGCCATCCAGCCCAACATCACCGTTGATCCCGCCGGCGAGATCGTCGCTACCGAGTACAAGGGCACCAAGCGTGAGCTGGGCGCCGACTACGGCATGTCCCCTGTCAGCTCCATTGGCGCTGAGTGGGATGCCCAGTCCGCCGCTTTCTCCGCTTTCGTTGTTGGCATGACCGCCGATGAGGTCGCCGCTCTGGAGACCGCAGCCAACGACAGCGGCCACAACGTCGCCGTTGACGAGACCCTCTTCGCCTCCTGCACCATGGACATCACCGGCATGATGGCTGTCATTTCCACTGCTGCCAACTACGCCCGCTGAGCCATAGCAGTTAGGTAAACCGGAGAAAATCAAATATAAATAAGCTGTAACAACATAGGAGATGAAAGTATTGAAGAAAACAGGCTGGGTGCTTTGTGCTGCCCTGCTTGCAGCCCTGCTGCTGGCGGGCTGCGCCGGGAAGAATACAAAGATCGAGCCCCAGGGGAAGGCCTACTTCACCTACTTCGATACAGTCTCCTATGTGTACAGCTACGCAGGAGATTCGGCAGAACGGTTCGAGGAACGTTCTGCCGAAGTTTCTAATATTCTGGAAGAATACCACAAACTCTTTGATATTTACCACGAGTACTCCGGGGTGAACAACCTGTGCACCCTGAATAAACAGGCGGGGGGAGAGCCCCTGCAGGTGGACGAGAAACTTGTGGAGTTTCTGCTGTATGCCCGGTACCTATATGAATTTACAGACGGAGAGATGAACATCATGATGGGTTCAGTTCTCCGCCTGTGGCACGATTGCCGGGAAGCGGCCACGGAGGACCCGGAGAACGCGGCCATCCCCGGCCAAGAGGAGCTGGAGGCGGCGGCGGAGCATATGGACTTTTCCGCGCTGGAGATCGATGAGGAAAATATGACGGTGCGCATCACCGACCCGGAGGCCTCCATTGATGTGGGGGCTCTGGGCAAGGGCTATGCCACCGAGAGGGCGGCGGACTTCCTGGAGGAGGACGGCGCCCAGGGCTATGTGCTGAACGTGGGGGGCAACATCCGCATCATCGGCACCAAGCCCGACGGGACAGGCTGGGTCACGGCCATCCGGGACCCTGACGGCAGCCAGGACAGCTACGCCCTGAACCTGCGCCTTCAGAATACGGCCTGCGTCACATCAGGAATCTACGAGCGGTATTTTGTGGTGGACGGGGAGCGTTATCACCACATAATAGATAAGGACACCCTCTATCCCGCGGACTACTTCGCCTCCCTCAGTGTGATAACTGAGGACAGCGGCCTGGCGGACGCCCTGTCCACGGCCCTGTTCTGCATGCCTCAGGAGGAGGGAGCGGAGCTGGCTGCAAGCCTGGAGGGCGTGAACGTCATCTGGATATATACCGACGGAACCATAGAGTACACCGACGGCGTTAATGAGCTGATCGAGAAAAACAGTTGAGAAGAGGAGGTAGGTGTGCAATGAGCTTTAAAAAGAGCATTTCATCCCTGAAATTACCCCACCACAAGAGCACGGCTGCCATGGCCGCGGAGAGGATAGCCCCTCCCCAGGAGGTGCTGCTGTCCATGTGCATGCACTCCGGCCATGACGCCGAGCCGGTAGTCGCCCCCGGCGACCACGTGCTGGTGGGTCAGCTGGTGGCCCGGGAGGAAGGCAGAAATTCCTCTCCCGTATACGCCAGCATTTCCGGCACCGTTGCCGCCATTGAGGACTACACCAGCGAGACCGGCCGCAAGACCAAGGCCATCCGCATCACCGGCGACGGCAAGATGGAGGTCTCCCCCGATGTAAAGCCCCCGGAGATCCACGATCTGGACAGCTTCCTGGAGGCGGTGCGCGCCAGCGGCATAGTGGGCCTGGGCGGCGCGGCCTTCCCCCTGTGGGCAAAGCTGGACGCCATACGCCGGGGACCCATCAAGACGGTGCTGATAAACGGCGCCGAGTGCGAGCCCTTCATCACCAGCGACCACCGCACCATGGTGGAGCACAGCGAGCTGATAGTCAAGGGCGTGGAGCTGCTGAAGACGTATCTCCACAGCGAGAAGTTCATCCTGGGCATCGAGAACAACAAGCCCGACGCCATTGCCGAGATGGAGAGAGTCTTTGCCGGCGACAGCGCCGTGGAGGTCAAGGCCCTCACCAGCGTCTACCCCCAGGGCGCAAAGCAGGTGCTGCTGTATAATGCCGCGGGCCTGGTGGTGGGCGAGGGCCAGCGCCTGGCCTCCCTGGGCTACATCATCATAAACGTCACATCTCTGGCCAAGATGGCCGAGTATGTGGAGACCGGCATGCCCCTGGTGGAGCGCTGCATCACCGTGGACGGCTCCGCCATAAAGGAGCCCAAGAACCTGCTGGTGCCCGTGGGCACCCGCATCAGCTGCCTGATAGAGAATGCCGGCGGCTTCTCCTGCGAGCCGGGCAAGGTCATCTTCGGAGGCCCCATGATGGGACATACCGCCTACTCCCTGGAGCAGCCGGTGGTTAAGGCCACCAACGCCATCCTGGCCTTCAACAAGGCGGATTCCGCCGCCCTGGAGCCCAGCGCCTGCATCCACTGCGGCCGCTGCGTGGAGAACTGCCCCCTGAGCCTCAATCCCACCGCCTATGCCAAGGCCCTGGAGATCGACGACGAGGCGGAGCGCTTCGCCGTGCTGGAGAAGGAGAAGGTCTCCCTGTGCATGGAGTGCGGCTCCTGCTCCTACGTGTGTCCCGCCCGCCGGCCCCTGGTGCAGAACAACCAGAAGGCCAAGAGCTTCGTGAGAGCCTACAAGGCTCAGCTTAAAGAGAAAGAAGGAGGAAAGTAATATGGAAGCCAATCTCATACTTTCGTCCGCTCCTCATATCCACACCAAGGACACCAGCAGGCGGATAATGCTGGACGTGATAATCGCCCTGCTGCCTGCAACTGTGGCCTCCGTGGTCATCTTCGGCACCAAGGCCCTGGGCATTATCGCCGCCTGTGTTATTGCGGCGGTGGTCAGCGAGGCGGTCTTCGACCTGATAGTGGGCAAGAAGCAGACCGTGGGCGATCTCAGCGCCGTGGTCACCGGCTTGCTGCTGGCCCTGAACCTGAGCACCAACGTGGCCATATGGCAGTGCGTGGTGGGCAGCGTGTTCGCCATCGTCGTGGTCAAGTGCCTCTTCGGCGGCCTGGGCAAGAACTTTGCAAACCCCGCCATCACCGGCCGTGTGTTCATGCTGCTGGCCTTCTCCTCCGTGGCCGGGGGCGCAAACCCCGTCATCGTGGAGCTCACCAGCACCGCAACTCCCCTGGAGCTGATAGCCCAGCAGGCCGAGAACAGCCCCACGCTCATGGAGCTGTTCCTGGGCCTCCACGGCGGCGCCATAGGCGAGACCTGCTGCCTGGCCCTGCTCATAGGCTTTGCCTATCTGCTGGTGAGAAAGGTGATCAAGTGGCACGTTCCGGTGATATTTATCGCCACCGTGTTCGTCTGCTACCTGGTGGCCACCGGGGACTTCGTATATGCCCTGTCCGAGATACTGGCGGGCGGCCTGTTCATCGGCGCCATCTTCATGGCCACCGACTATGTCACCTCTCCCATCACCCTGAAGGGCAAGATGGTCTTTGCCCTGGGCTGCGGCCTGGTGACCTTCGTCATCCGCTACTTCTGCGCCTATCCCGAGGGCGTGTCCTTCTCCATCCTGGCTATGAACATACTCACTCCTTACATTGAGAAGTTGACTGCAAATACACCTTTGGGAGGTTCTAAAAATGGCTAAAAAAGAATTTTCCAAATCCATTGCCTTGCTGCTGGTGCTGTTCATAGTAGCAGCCCTGGCCCTCACCGGCATCAATACCGTCACCGCACCCATCATTGAGGCCAACGGGGCCTCCGCCCAGTTCGAGCCCCTCTTTGCCGTTATGCCTGAGGCCGAGAATTTTGAGGTTCTCTACGACGTGAACGACGCCGCCTCCACCGCCCTTGTGGACGTACCGGCCACGGTACAGGGCGTATACAGTGAGACCTCCGGTCTGGGCTATGCAGTGACCCTCTCCACCACCGAGGGCTACACCAAGGAGCCTATAACCATGACCATGGCCATCGACGCCGAGGGCAAGATCTCCGCTCTGGAGATCACTGCCTACCCCGAGACCAAGGACGTGGGCGCCGATTACCCCCTGAGCTATGTGGGCCAGGACTCCGCTCTGGGCGGTGTGGCCCTGGTGGCAGGGGTGACCTTCAGCTCCTCTGCCATCAAGAATGCCGTGACCGACGGCTTCAATGTCCTGATAAACAACAGCCTGGTGGGCGCCGGACAGAAGAGCGACGACCAGGTGCTCCTGGAGCTGCTGCCTCAGTTCTATCCCGGCATTGCCAACAGCAGCGGTATACTCCAGTATGAAGAGGCCGAGGTGAACTCCGGCTCCATAGTGAAGGCCCTGAAGGCCCTCAACGGCAGCGGCTTTGCCTTCATGCTCAATGACGGCAGCGCAAATTACCTGGGTATCTGCACCCTGGTGGGCGGCGCCAAGATAGTTGACCTGGAGGGCAATGAGGTGGACAACTCCGCCATGCTGGAGGAGATAAAGACCTACACCGCCGAGAACACCGAGTCCCAGGCCGAACAGGAGATCGCCAAGCTCCAGCGCATCACTTCCGAGACTGCCGAGGTAAGCGCCTTGTCTGTGGACATCTGCAACAGCATCAGCGGCGTATACTCCATAGTGGACAGCGGAGCACAGTACTATGGCTTTGTCAGCCGCAGCTACGGCTACAACAATATGACCATGCCCATCTACTTCGTGCTGGATGAAAACGGCGCCATAGTAAAGATGACCTGCGACGAGCTTATACTCTATGCCGAGTACTTCAGCGCTTATACTCTGGACGAGACCAGCTACAAAGAGGGCTTTGTCGGCCTGACTGCCGACAGCTACACCGGTGAGCAGGCTCTCATCGCCGGCGCCACCATGAGCAGCGACGCTGTTGACACCGCCACCAACGATGCCTTTGCCGCCTTTGCGGCCATATCCTAAAGGAGGGGAAAAGGATGAACGAATGCAAAAACAGCCCTAAGCTCCTTGAGGCCATAGGTGCTAACCCGGTCCTCGTCCTGTTCCTGGGCGCCTGCCCCGCTCTGGCGCTGACCACCGACGTGCGCTCCGCCCTGGCCATAGGCCTGGCGGTGCTGGCGGTGATGCTGCTGAGCAGCCTGGTGATAGGGCTCCTCTCAAAGCTCATACCCCAGGGCGCAAGACTGGCCGCCGGCGTGCTGGTGACCGCAGCCTTCGCCTCTGCGGCGGATATGCTGATGAACGCCTATCTGCCCGGCACTTATAAGATGATGAGCCTGTACCTGGCCCTGGTGGCCGTGGACCTGCTGGCCTTCGGCTCCGCCGAGAACGCCGCAAAGTCCGGCCTGGGCAAGGCCCTGGCCAACGCCCTGCTCACCGGCATCTACTTCACCGTAGTGGTGCTGGTGGTGGCGGCGGTCCGGGAGCTCTTCGGCGCCGGCAGCTTTGCCGGAAACGAGATAGCTTTCCTGAAAGACCATGCCGTGCCTCTGCTGAACCAGGCCTCCGGCGGCTTCATGATCCTGGCCTTTGCCGCCGCAGTGGTGAACAAGCTCTGCCGCGGCTGCTGCCTGTGCCAGGGCAAGGGCATAGCCTTTGCCGCCGCCGGGCTGGATGAGGCGGAGAACGCTGAGAAGGAGGAAGAGTAATGAAAGAGATACTCCTTTTGATCCTTGGCGGAGTGCTTGCCAATAACTATGCCTTTGAAAAGTTCCTGGGCGTCACCCCCATGCTGGGCTACGCCCACAAGGGCAAGAAGCTGCTGGCCATGGGCCTTGCCGTCACGGTGGTGATGCTGCTCACCGCAGCCATCGCCTGGCCCGTGCAGACCCTGCTGGACGGCTACGCCCTGGGCTACCTGCAGGTTTTGGTCTATGTGGCCATCATCCTGATAGTGGTCTACCTTGTGGACCTGCTGGTGAAGGCCGTGGCCCACAAGTGCCTGGGCGTGTACTTCCCCCTGATAGCTCTCAACAGCGCCGTGCTGGGCCTGGCTCTGGAGAACGTCTCCCAGGGCTATGGCTTCGGCCAGGCTCTGGCCGCCGCTCTGGGCGTGGGCCTGGGCTTCCTGGCGGCCCTGTTCCTCATGGCCGGCGTCAACAGCCGTATCGCTCAAAAGCATGTCCCCGCCGCATTCCAGGGCCTGCCCATCCAGCTGCTGGCCGCATCCATAGTGGCCATGGTGCTGGTGGCCTTTAAATGAGTCAGCCCCGGAAAAAACGCCTGGCCGACCTTATCCTCATTGCCTCGCTGCTGCTGCTGGCCCTGGTTTGCTACTTCCTCTTTTCCGGCAGCGGCAGCCGTGGCAACGTGGCCGTGGTCTGCGTCAACGGGGAAGAGGTGGCCAGATACTCCCTGGCGGTGGACGGGCGCTATGAGCTCAACGGCGGCAGCAATATCCTGATAATCCAGGACGGCTGCGCCTGGCTGGAGGACGCCAACTGCCCGGACAAGCTCTGCGTCCGCCAGGGCAAAATAGAGCTGGACGGCCAGTGCATCACCTGCCTGCCCAATAAGCTCACCGTCACCATCTATGCGGACAACAGCGAAGTGGAGCTAATAAGCTGATGAAGACTAAGAAAATAGCAGTCATGGCCCTGGCGGCAGCCCTGGCAATGATACTCTCCTTTGTGGAGAGCCAGATACCCGCCTTCGTGGCGGTGCCCGGCGTCAAAGTGGGCCTGGCCAACATAGCCGTGGTCTTTGTGCTCTACAAGCTGGGCTGGAAAGAGGCGGTGGTCATCTCCCTTATAAGGGTCTTTGTGGTGTCCGTCCTCTTCGGCACGGCGGTGAGCCTCTTTTACAGCGTGGCCGGCGCAGTGCTGAGCTTGACCGGCATGGTGCTGCTGAAGAAGTCCGGCCTGTTCTCCACCGTGGCCGTCAGCGTCACCGGCGGCGTGCTCCACAATGTGGGGCAGATCGCCATGGCCTGCTTCCTGCTGGAGACCAATGTCATCAAGTATTACCTGCCCTTCCTGATTGTCAGCGGCGTCATAGCCGGCGTGGTCATCGGCGTCATCGCCGCCATCATGGTCAAGCGGGTAAACGTGGAGTGCTGAAGCCAAGGCCTCCCGCAGTATAATATTTCTACCGAAACGGCGGAGCCCCGGCTCCGCCGTTTTTCTGCCGGCAGCCCCAAAAATATTTTGCATCGCGAAAGAAATTACGTTTATTTGTGGGAAAACATCTAGTAATCACAGGGGAAATATGTAAAATTATAAACGACCTGAAAGCAAAGAAAATACTGGGGGAGGAACCTGAAATGCAGGAAATTTTAAAGAACTTCAGACTTAACGGCAATGTCACTGAGTGCTCCGTCTACGGCTGCGGACATATAAACAGGACCTATCTGGTGGTCACCGATTCCGGCAAGCGGTACATCCTCCAGGGGATAAGCACCGTGGCCTTCAAGGACGTGCCGGGGCTGATGGAGAACATCGGCGCCGTGACCCGCCATCTTCAGAAGAAGGTGAAGAGCGAGCGGGAGTGCCTGCACCTGGTGCCCACCGTGGACGGGGCGGACTACTGGCAGGACGGCAAGGGCGGCTACTGGCGCATTTACGACTTTGTGGAGGACAGCGTCTGCCTCCAGAGCGCCGAGACCCCGGAGGACTTCTACCAGAGCGCCGTGGCCTTCGGCACCTTCCAGCGGCAGCTGGAGGACTTCCCCGCCCAGACCCTCCACGAGACCATAGTGAACTTCCACAACACTCCGGACAGGTATGCCAAGTTCAAGGCCGTTCTGGCCCAGGACAAGCTGGGCCGGGCAAAGGATGCGGAGTACGAGATAGGGGAATTTTTGAAGCGGGAGCAGGACGGGGCCACCCTGATGAACATGCTCAAAGAGGGGCGGCTGCCTCTGCGGGTCACCCACAACGACACCAAGCTCAACAACGTCATGCTGGACGCCAAGACCCACAAGCCCCTGTGCGTCATCGACCTGGACACCGTTATGCCCGGCCTGATGGCCTTTGACTTCGGCGACTCCATCCGCTTCGGCGCCGCCACCGCCGCCGAGGACGAGCGGGACCTGAGCAAGGTGTCCATGAGCCTGGAGCTCTTCGAGACCTTTGCCCGGGGCTTCATCAGCGCCTGCCCGGAGCTCACGGAAGAGGAGTATATAAGCCTGGCCTGGGGCGCCCGCACCATGACTCTGGAGTGCGGACTGCGCTTTCTCACCGACTACCTGGACGGGGACAACTACTTTGCCGTCCACAGGCCCGGCCAGAATCTGGACCGCTGCCGCACCCAGCTGAGAATGGTCCAGGACATGGAGCAGAAGTGGGATGAGATGCTGAAAATAATCGGGGAACTGCGGCGATAAAATTGTGAAAAAAGCTGAAAAACATAGTGAAATGTTCTGACAAATGTGTTAAAATAAGTGAGAAAGGGGAAGCGTCGGGCAATTCGGAGCCGGAGCTCCCCGCCCGGCCCCGGGCTGCGGAAAGCGGCAGCCGGATGTGTATTTGCATGGAAGACTTCAGCAGGAGAAAGGGGATCACTGTGAACGTACTATTCAACAGCAGCCGCCTCAGCGAACTTCTGAACAATCTGCAGATGCTCACTGGGGTTTGGGTAAATATATTTGACGCCGACGGCAAGGATATCAAGCTCTTCGGCAATGCCACGAATTTTTGCCGTCACATCCAGGCCACCCCGGAGGGCCGCCGCCGCTGTGAGAACTGCGACGCTCAGGCGGTGGGGAAGTGCTCCGCCATGGGCAAGGCCTATCAGTACCGCTGCCACGCGGGGCTCAAGGAGATAGTGGTGCCAATATACGACCAGGGGGTGCCCATAGCCTATATGGTCTTTGGCCAGCTGCTGGACAATACGCCCCAGAAGCTCCAGTGGGAGGAGACCCTGAAGACCCTGGACTGGTACGGCGGCGACATTCTGGAGCTGAAGGATGCCTTTTTCCAGCTGCGGCAGTATTCCCAGCGGGAGCTGAAGGCCTTCACCGAGATACTGGAGGCCCTGACCCACTATGTGCTTTTGGAGGGCATGATTCACTCCACCCAGTACACCGACCAGCAGAAGCTGGAGATGTACATAGACCAGCACTATATGGAGAAGCTGAGCCTGCGGCAGATATCCCGGGACCTGAACATGGGCACCACAAAGCTCTGCGCCGTAGCCAAGAAGCTCTCCGGCAGCGGCAGCGTCACCCGGCTCATATCCCAGCGCCGGGTGCAGGCGGCAAAGCGCCTGCTGGTGCGGGAGGACATACCCATATCCTCCGTGGCGGAGAAGGTGGGCTTCAGCGACTACAACTACTTCACCAAGATATTCAAGGCCTTTGAGGGCGTCACCCCCTCGGCCTACAGGAAAAACAACATGTAGCCCCATGCCGCCAATTCAGGAGACAGCAAAAATCCCGGGACCCCGGCCAAGACGCCGGAGCCCCGGGATTTGTTTTCGCCTCCGGCCTTTAGGAGGAAATGCCCCAAGGAATCGATAATTGCCCTTGCGGCAGGGGGAAAAGAGTGTTAAAATATTTTAACACCCTATGTTTTGAGAGCGGCGGCCCGGGAAAAGCCCGGCCGGAGATCACGGAAGATTCGGAGACAGAGATGAGCAGACTAAAAGCCAAGCTTTCCACCATATCCCGTATACACTATATAAAGCTGGTGCTCAGGAGCTTGCTGTTCCTGGCGGCTCTGGCGGTATATGTGATAAACCGCCTGGAAAACAGCCCCACCATGTTCGGCGGATATGAGGACAGCCAGCTGCTGCTTCTGGTGCTGACGGTGTTCTTCTCCGTGGAGATGGTGCTGCGCTGCTTCCCCTCAAAGTACGAGAGCATGGGCTGCCAAAAGCAGTTTGCCAAAAACTATATCCCCGCCAAAGAGAGCTTTGACAGGAAGGAGCTGCGGCGCCGCTGCGCCTTGCCGGTGCTGATCGTGCTGCTGTCCTGGCTGGCGCTCAACGGGCTGATTGCTCTGATATACTGTCTGGGCTATATCGACTGGGGCATACTGCTGCTCATAGCCATGGCCTACTCCGTGTGCGACATGATATGTATACTTTTCTTCTGCCCCTTCCAGACCTGGATGATGAAAAACCGCTGCTGCCAGACCTGCCGCATCTACAACTGGGACTACGCCATGATGTTCACCCCCCTCATCCTGGTGGACAATGTCTATGCCCATATCCTGGTGGGCCTTAGCCTGCTGCTGCTTCTGCGCTGGGAGCTGTGCTTTTTTCTGCACCCGGAGCGCTTTTACGAGGAGACCAACCGGAACCTCAGCTGCGCCAATTGCCGGGAAAAACTCTGCCACCACAAGAAGCAGCTGCAAAGCCTGAAGCTCCTCTGGAGATGAGCCTGTACTTTACATAACATTTAACAATTCTGAAATAGAATAGCTGTTACTTCTGAAATATCTTTTTGTTATCTTATACTTGCAAGTAGCAGTTTTTCATTTTCTCCTCTTTCATAACAGATAAGGCAGCCGGATAATGCTCCGGTTGCTTTATCTTTTTTACCTTTTTCCGGGGATTCAGGGCAAAAATGGCTGTAATGGTCAAAACTGTCTAATTGTTTTGCTTAACTTGTCTAATTGTTTTCTTATAGATTTGCTGATATTATTATAACAAGGAATGCTGCGGCATTCCCCCCTGAAGGACATTGGAGGGATATGGTTGAAGGCAGATAAAAAAGTCAGCTTCATGGAGCGGGTGGCCAGTGTTATAGTGGACAAGAGAAACATCATCTTCCTCATCTTTGCCGCTCTGGCCATCTTCTGTGCCTTTTCCAGAAACTGGGTGGAGGTCTGCGACGATATAACGGCATATCTGCCGGACAACACGGAGACCCGAATAGGTCTTGACCTGATGGACAGGGAGTTCACCACCTTCGGCACCGCCCAGGTCATGGTGGCAAACATCACCTATGACAAGGCCCTGGAGCTGAAGGAGGGCATAGAGAGGATAGAGGGCGTGAAATCCGTGGAGTTTGACGAGACGGAGGACCACTACAATTCCGTCTCCGCCCTGTTCGACGTGACCTTTGTGGGGGACGATTTCGACTCCCGCAGCGAGGAGGGCCTGGAGTCCATAAAGGCCTATCTGGCGGACTATGACCTGTACATAAACAGCGAGGTGGGCAATCCCCTGGAGAAGATAATCAACCAGGAGATGCTGGTGGTGGACATCATTGCGGTGATAATCATTGTGCTGGTGCTGCTGCTCACCTCCCGTACCTATGCGGAGATACCGGTGCTGCTGATAACCTTCGGGGCTGCGGCCCTGCTGAATATGGGCACAAACTATCTCATGGGGGAAGTGTCCTATGTGACCAACTCCATAGCCATAGTCATGCAGCTGGCCCTGGCCATTGACTACGCCATCATCCTCTGCCATCGCTACACCGAGGAGCGGGAGAAGCACGAGCCCCGGGAAGCGGCCATAAAGGCCCTGAGCTACGCCATCCCGGAGATATCCGCCAGCAGCCTCACCACGGTGTCCGGCCTGCTGGCCCTGTGCCTTATGGAGTTCAAGCTGGGCTATGACATGGGCTCGGTGCTGATTAAGGCCATACTGCTGAGCATGCTGTCGGTGTTTTTGCTGATGCCGGGGCTGCTGGTGCTGTTTTCAAAGCTCATAGACAAGACCCACCACAAGAACTTTGTGCCCAAGATAAACTTCCTGGGCAAGGCGGTGTACGCCACCCGCTTTGTGATGCCGGTGCTGTTCGTAGTGGTGATAATTGTGGCCTTCTCGCTTTCCCATAAGGCAAACTATGTCTACTCTGTGGATTCCGTCAGCTCCATCCGCCAGAATGAGACCCAGGTGGCAAAGCAGAAGATAGAGGGCACCTTCCAAAACTCCAATATGCTGGCGGTCATCGTGCCCCGGGGAGACTATGAGAAAGAGGCCAGAGTCATTCAGGACATAGAGGAGCTGCCTTTGGTGGAGAGCGTCACAGGCCTTGCAAATGTGGAAGTGTTGGACGGCTATACCCTCACTGCCTCTTTGAATCCCAGGGAGTTTTCAGAGATAACGGACCTGGATATAGAGGTAGCGGAGCTGCTGTACACCGGCTATGCCATGAACCAGAGCGACTATGGCCAGATAGCCACCAACCTGGAGAACTACCAGGTGCCCCTGATAGACATGTTCAGCTATCTCTTTGAGCAGCGCAAGGAAGTGGTGCTGGATTTGGATGAGGAGACGGCAAAGACTCTGGACGATTTAGAGCAGCAGCTGGGGGACGCCAAGCTCCAGCTCATGAGCGACAGCTACAGCCGTATTGTGGTGATGCTGGACCTGCCAACGGAGGGCGAGGAGAGCTACGAATACCTGGACATCATCCACGGCATAGTGGCCCGGCAGTACGACGAGTATTATGTGGTGGGGGACACCACCAGCAGCAACGACCTGCGCAGCTCCTTTGAGAAGGACAATGTGATAATCAGCGTGCTGACGGTGCTCTTCGTGGTCATCGTGCTGCTGTTCACCTTCAAGTCCGCCGGGCTGCCCCTGCTGCTTATAGCCATAATCCAGGGCAGTATCTGGTGCAACTTCTCGTCTCCATATATTCTGAACAACAACCTGTTCTTCCTCACCTATCTGATAGTCAGCTCCATACAGATGGGCGCCAACATAGATTACGCCATAGTCATCTCCAGCCGCTACATGTCCCTGAAAGACAAGATGCCTTTGAAGGAGGCCATGACTGAGACTCTGAATCTGGCCTTCCCCACCATAATCACCTCCGGAGCCATGATGGCACTGGCGGGCATGGTCATAGGACTGCTCACCTCCAACGAGATTATTTCCGGCATAGGTCTGTATATAGGCAGCGGCACCACCATATCCATTTTCCTGGTAATGTGCGTGCTGCCCCAGATGCTCCTGGTGGGGGACCTCATCATAAGGAAGACCAGCTTCAACATCAGCAGGAACACCACGCCCCAGCACAAGACCGGACTTATCCGCATAGACGGCAGGGTACGGGGCAAGCTCAACGGCGTAATAGACGCGGAGATCCACGGCCTGTTCAGAGGCGAGCTCACCGGCATAGTGGATATAGGCGACGTGAGAGAACTGGACGACCAGCTCCAGAGTCTGGAGATCACGGAAGGGAGCGAAGAATGAAACGGAAGATCTTTTCTCTGGCTCTGGCGGCGGCTCTGCTGCTGAGCCTGCTGCCCGGGGCCATGGCCGAAGAGGATGTGCTGCACATCTCCAGCGTGGAGGAGCTGGAGGCCTTTGCCCTCAGCTGCACCCTGGTGGAGTACTCCGCCGGGCTGAAGGTGCAGCTGGACTGCGATTTGGACCTGGAGGGCGAGCCCTTTGCCCCCATACCCAGCTTCAGCGGCAGCTTTGACGGGGGCGGCCACACCATCAGCAACTTCGTCCTGGCCACCGACGGCTCCCATCAGGGCTTCTTCCGCTACCTCCAGAAAGAGGGCAGCATCAGCGACCTGAACCTGGAGGGCCGGGTGGAGCCGGACAACAGCCGCTGTCAGGTGGGCGGCCTGGTGGGCACCAGCTACGGTACCATAGAAAATTGCAGCTTCAAGGGCAAGGTCACCGGCATGAACTATGTGGGCGGTATTGTCGGAGAGAACTACGGCAGCATCAGCGGCTGCAAGGTGGAGGGCAGCATCAGCGGCAAGCGCTTTACCGGCGGTGTGGCCGGATACAGCAGCGGCAGCATAAAAAACTGTGAAAACCGCTCGGAGGTGAACACCGGCATCTCCGCCGGAGGCCTGGAGATAGATAAGCTGAACGTGGCGGGCATGACCCTCACCGGGGCGGAAGACACCGATGTGGTCTCCGACAGCGGCGGCATAGTGGGCTTTTCCACCGGCGTGGTGGACAGCTGTACAAACACCGGCACTGTGGGCTATCCCCACTACGGCTATAACGTAGGGGGCATCGCCGGCCGTCAAAGCGGCTACATTACAAGCTGCTCCAACATGGGAGATATATACGGCCGCAAGGACGTGGCAGGTATAGTGGGCCAGATGGAGCCCTATCTCAAGCTCCTGAGTTCCGCCTCCCTGGCCGATGAGATACGTACCCTCCAGGCCATGATAAGCAATTTGGTGGCCAATGCAGGCTACCTGGGGGACGAGGTGCGCTACGCCCTGGCCAATATCAGCAATACCGCCGGGCAGGCAATAGAGGATGTGATATTCAGCGACTGGAGTTCCATGTGGCCGGATTTTGAACCAGGCTTCGACCCGGGCACGGGAACTACCGACCCGGGCACGGGGACCACCGACCCGGGCACGGGAACTACCGACCCGGGCACGGGAACTACCGACCTGGGCACGGGGACTACCGACCCGGGCACGGGAACTACCGACCCGGGCACGGGAACCACCGACCCGGGCACGGGAACCACTGACCCGGGCGCAGGGACCACTGACCCGGGCGCAGGGACTACCGACCCTGGCACCGGTACCGACGGCCAGAGCCAGGCTTACACAGAGCCCGACCTGTCCCAGCCCGATACCGGCGGAGGGGAGGGCACGACTGCCGATACCCTGGCCAATACCGGCAGCGGAGGAGGCATAGTGCTTCTCAGTGCCGTTGAGCCGGGCACGGATACGGGTACGGATACAGGTACTGACACGGGCACGAATACCGGTGACATCAGCATAGATCTGCCCGCTTTAGATACCGAGGCCCTGAAGCAGAACCTGGACCGCATGGCGGACGACGCCCTGTACTTCAACGAGATGCTGGGGGCCACCGCCGACTCGGTGAAAAACGACCTGAGCGCCGTGAGCTATCAGCTGTCCAAGGTGCTCATCATGATGGCCAACACCCTCAGCGGGGACAATGAGATAAATATTTATGACGACGTGTCGGCCAAAGAGCCAAAGACCAGCACCGACGGCAGAGTGAAGCTCTGCGTGAACCGGGGCAAGGTGGAGGGCGACACCAACGTGGGCGGCATCGCCGGGGACATGGGCATAGAATATGAGTTCGATCTGGAAAACGAGCTCATGAGCGTTTTCACCGCCTCCAACATCATCAGCAGCAGCTATCAGAGCAAGTGCATCGCCAGCGAGAACATCAACCACGGGGACATAAAGGCCAAGAAGGACAATGCCGGCGGCATTGCCGGCCAGTGCCAGGTGGGCCTGGTGGAGGACTGCCGGGACTACGGCTCCGTCAGCAGTGAAGAGGGCAGCTGCGTAGGCGGCGTGGTGGGCCGCTCCCTGTGCCTGATAAGAGACAGCTATGCCATGTGCAGCCTGGACGGCCAGGAATATGTGGGGGGCATAGCCGGCTACGGCACTGAGATAAGAAACTGCGCTACTCTCATCTCCGTGGGGGACGTGACCGCCTGCTGCGGCAGCATAGCCGGCTGGGCGGACATGAGCTCCGGCCTGGTGACGGACAATGTCTACAGCCACCCCAGCCTGGGGGCCGTGGACGGGATAAGCTATGAGGGCAAGGCCCGGGCCCTGGACTATCAGGAGCTGCTGAAGACCCCGGGGGTGCCGGAGGAGTTCGGCCAGCTGAAGATAAGCTTCGTGGCCGACGGGGAGCTGGTGGCGGAACTGCCCTTTGAATACGGCGGCAGCATAGACGAGAGCCAGCTGCCGGAGGTGCCGGAGAAGCCGGGATATACCGGCAGCTGGGAGGACTTCGACTATTCCCTGCTCTACCTCAGCGACACCGTGGAGGCGGTGTACAGTTACCGCCAGGGCACCCTGGCAGTGGACAATCCGGACCCGGAGGAGGAGAAGGCCATAGTGCTGGTGGAGGGCAACTTCGACAGCAGCGGCAGCCTGAGCCTGCGGGAGTTCACCGGAGAGGGCCCGGAGCTGGAGGAGGGCAGCCTGCGGGAGAAGTGGGTGCTGAAGATAGAAAACGGCACCGAGGACGAGGAATACACCGTGCATTATCTCAGCCCGGAGCCTCTGGAGAAGCGGGGATGTATAGACCTCTACCTATATTCCGACGGCAGCTGGAGCAAGCTGGAGACCTCCGACAGCGGCAGCTATCTGGTGTTTGACGCCCAGGGCGACACGGTGGTCTTCTGCTCCGTGGAGAGGGAAAAGGAGCTGAGCAGCCTCTGGTACATAGGCGGCGGCGTCCTCATAGCCGCAGTCATCCTCATCCTGGCCCTCAGCCTGGCAAAGAAAAAGAGGGCGGCCCGGATGTCGGAGACGGCGGCCCCCCATGAGCCGGAGACGGGGGATGCGCCCCGGATACCGGAGAGGCAACCGATGCCGGAGGATTCCTCCGAAAGCGGAAAGGAAGAATAGCCTTCCACACGTCACAATCAATAAAGAGAAGCGGCTCCGCCAAAAAAGAGGCGGAGCCGCTCTTGTATATATTTCCCTGTCCCGGGCAATAATTCTCCCTGAGACCATGTACTTAGCCGCCCTTCTCCGGCGGCAGAACGGAGACTATCATGAGGGACAAGAAGAAGTTGCTGAAGATCGCCGGGATAAGCCTGGGAGGCCTGGCGCTGACGGCGGCCCTGGTGTTCGGGGGCTACATGCTCTGGGAGCGGGCCCCGGAGGTAGGGCCGGGGCCGGTGGTGGCGGAGACGGAGAGCAGCCCCCGGCCCAGCTCCCTGGGCGCCGCCCAGGAGGACAAGGGCGTCCCCTTTGACACCCAGCGCAAGGACGGAGTATATACCATCCTGCTGGCGGGCAATGACGACGGTACCGGCAACACCGACACCATAATGGTGGGGAAGATAGACACGGTGCGCCATACTATAGACTTTGTCAGCATACCCAGAGACACCATTATCAATGTGGAGTGGGACAACCGCAAGCTCAACAGCGTCTACTGGGGCTCCGTCAACAACGGGGGCAACGGTATAGATGCCCTGCGCAGCCATGTAAAAAAGCTTATAGGCTTTGATGTGGACTGCTATGCCGTTGTGGACCTGGAGGCGGTGATCGAGGTAGTGGACCTGATGGGTGGAGTGTACTTTGACGTGCCCTTTGAGATGAACTACGACGACGGCCCGGTGATACATCTGCAGCCCGGCTATCAGCTGCTGGACGGCTACAACGCCATCGGTCTGTGCCGTTACCGGGACGGCTATGTGAACGGCGACCTGGAGCGCATAGAGGTGCAGCATCAGTTTTTGAAGGCGGCGGCGGAGCAGTTCATCAGCCTGGGGAACATCCCCAATATAGGCAAGGTGACCAAGATACTGGCGGAGAACACGGACACCAACCTCACGGCCGCCAATATCGCCTACTTCATCCGCCAGGCCCTGATGTGCAACACTGAGGACATCAACTTCTACACTGCCCCCAATACTCCTCAGGACGTGCAGCAGCTGAGCTATACCTTCCTGGACCTGTATAACTGGCTGGATATGGTGAACGCCAGCCTGAACCCCTATACCCAGCCGGTGACGGAGGGTATGGTGGACGTGGTGTATCTCCACAACGGGGCGGCCTGCTGCACCACGGTGCTGAACGGGGCCTATTATTATCAGCTGGGAGGCGGGCAGAGCAGCGCCGCCGCCGGGGAGCAGCCGGCAGAGCTGGCGGCGGAGCCGGAGGCCCAGACACCGGAGGTACAGGAGCCGGAGCCGCTTCAGCAGCCCATGGTGACCACAGCTCCCATCTCCAAGCCATTGCCCAGCCCCGGCGACGACGACTGGCTCACCTTTGAATAAGCGACATATGTGAAACAAGCCCTCCGCCGTTTTCGGCAGAGGGCTTTGAGATGTATAGAGGAAATCTCAGCGCTGCTCGTTGATATAGATATTGGCCTTGCTCTGTATAAGCTTTGCCACGTCCTGGGCACTCTTCTGTCCGGCAAAGTAGGCGGCGGCCTCCTCCAGTACGATATCGATTATGCTCTGGTCGTAGTCCATCATTTTGGTAGAGGTGGCGATGACCTCCCGCAGCTGCTCGGCCTGGCGGGGTGTGGTGGCATACATATGATAGGTGTTCACGCCGTCAGAAACCATGCCGTAGGATATGGGGATGCGCTCGCCGTTTTCGTCCAGAATATAGTTGCCGTTGGCGTCCTTCTCGTACTCTACCTCCATGGCCTTTTCCAAAGACTTTTCAAAGGCCTTCATGTTGGTGGGCAGGTAGCTGCCATTGAGCTGGTACTCCTCGGTGAGGAAACTGCGCAGGAACTGCCAGGCGGCGTCCTTGTCCTTGCAGCTGCTGCTCATGGCGTAGCTCTCGCCCATGGTCATGATATTGCCCACACCGTTGTTGGTGGGGAAACCTATGCAGGTGGAGCTGCCGCCGAACATCTGGTCGAAGTCGTAGAGGATATAATTGGTGCCGGTGAAGCTGGCCAGAGTCAGCATCTGCTTTCCTTGGGCGATGCGGTTGGCCGCACTGTCGTCAGGGGTGAATTCATAGTTTTCGTAGAAAGATTTGTCGGGAAAGCTGTTTGCAAATTCCAGAACATCGATAAAGTCCTGGCTGTCAAAATTACAAGTCCCTGCGTTCCAATCCACGAAGTCGGTCATATCCAGCACCAGGGCCACCGTCAGCATGCTCTCCCGGTCATAGCCCAAGTCAAAGCCCTCGCAGCCCTCGGGCATGGTAGCCAGGGCGGCGTAGTAGTCATCATAGGTCCAGCCCGGGGTGTCTCCCACCACGGAGCTGGCTCCTGCCACGGTCTGAACCATGAACCCGGCACAGGCTGCATAGAGCTTGCCGTCTACCTCCAGAGCGGAGAGCACATTGGGGAAGAAGTCCTCCTTGTTGAAACTGCCGTCGGCCTCCATGTAGGGATAGAGGTCCTCCAGCAGGCCTTTGGCCGCCAGCTGGCGATAGGGTATCTGCTCGGAGACAGAGATGATGTCCGGCATGTTCCCGGCCATTATCTCCGTGGTCAGCTTGGTCAGTCCGGCAGACCAGTCCTTTTCATTGTTGTACTGGGAGTAGTCCTTTATCTCTATGCGCACATCGTCGCTGGAGCGGTTGAAGTTGATGACGGCGTTCTGGGTGTTGTAGTCCAGATACTGCACCGCCATGGTGAGCACGGACTTTTGGGGAAGGGAACTATAGGGCACCTGGGAGATGGAGAAGTATTCGTATTCCGTATCGCCCCCATTGTCGTCCCACTGGCCGGAAATGCCCTGGATGATGCCGTCGCCGGTGACCCGGGAGAGCTGTATCATGCTGTTGTTTACGTTGCAGTTGGTCCAGTTAAAGAGGGGCTGGCCCTCCTCTTCCCCCAGATTATAGCCATAGAGCTGGCCGCTGGCGGTATAATAGGCGTCGTAATCCCCGCCGCCGGGAATGAACTCAAAGGAGTCCAAATCGTAGCTGTCCGCCTCAAAGGCGCCCTTTTCACTGTCTATCACATGCAGGGCCATGGCCTTGCTGTAATCCGGCTCATCCATGTCGTAGAAGAAAGCGGCGGCCCTGCCGTCCTTCAGGTTGAACAGGGAATAGACATAGCCGCTGAATTCTATGTCGTAGGTCTTCTGGCCGTCCATGGAAAAGGCCTGTATGCCGCCGTCCCGGGCGGGCAGAAGCAGATTGCCCTTGTCGTCCAGGCAGGCATAGTAGGTGTCCGGGGGATTGGACTCGTCCACGCTGAGCTTGCAGGAGCTGAGCTGAGCGCCTGTTTTATCCAGCACCTGTATATAGTAGCTGTTATCGGTCATCAGGTTCTCATAGTATTCCGGGTCGCTGGCCTTCACCTCTGCACCGGCCTCGGACCAGGAACAGTATACGTTTTCCAGCGCCACTATGTTGCCGTCACCATTCAGCAGCAGATTGTATATGCTGGTGCTGGACTGGAAATCTCTCAGCCCCTCGCCGTCTATGTCGGCCTGGGTGGGTACGTAGGCGTCAAGCTGAGTCACATTGCCATCAAAAGTGCTGAAGGCTATGCGGGGCTCCAAAATATCGAACTGGCCTTCATACTCCGGCTTCTGCCCCTCGGGGACAGAGCGCTCGCCCACCTTTTCCATGTAATAGTAATAAAAACCCTCGTCGGTCAAAACTGCCGGGGCTGCGCTTTTACCGGACAGTTCCAGCTCTTTGAATTCTGAGACGTAGGCAAATTCAGGCGCAGCCTCCGGGGAGGCGGATGTGTCGGAGCTTTTGTCCCCGGCGCCCTCAGACTTGCCGCAGGCGCAGAGAGCCAAAACCAGGCTCAGCACCAGCAGCAGGGACAGTAATTTTTTTGCATTGGGTTTCATTGAAGTTCCTCCTGAGATTTTTCATCGGCCACAGTATAGCATAGGGCAAGGTGAAATGCTTTTAAGGATTGTTTAAGATTACTTGAAGAATATATATAAATATCCCCCGTGTCCGGGGGAAGTTTATATAAACGCAGGCTGAAAGTACGGGGAGCCGTCTTCCCCCCGGCCGTCTCAGCGCTGCTCGTTTATGTAGATGTTGACCTTGCTCTGAATGAGCCTGGCCACATCCTGGGCGCTCTTCTGCCCGGCAAAGTAGGCGGAGGCCTGCTGAGTGACGATGTCCGTTATGCTCCGGTCGCTGTCCGCCATTTTCGTGGAAGAGGCTATGACCTCCCTCAGCTGCTGGGCCTGGCGGGGCGTGACGGCATAGACCTCGTAGACATTGACGCCGTCGGAGAAGAGGCCTACGGCAAGGGGCTTGCGCTCCCCGTTCTCGTCCAGAATATAGTTGCCCTTGGCGTCCTTCTGGTATTTTAGTTCCATGGCCTTCTCCAGCTGGCTGTCAAAGGCCTTTTTGTTGGTGGGCAGATTGCTGCCCTTTTCCTGGTGCTCCCGGGTGAGAAAGCCGCGGAGAAACTGCCAGGCGGCCTCCTTGTCCCTGCAGCTGCTGCTCATGGCGTAGCTGTCCCCCATGGTGAGGATGTTGCCCACGCCCTTGCTTGTGGGGTAGCCTATGCAGGTGGAGCTGCCGCCGAACATCCGGTCCAGGTCGCAGAGGATGTAGTCCACGCCGGTGAAGGAGGCGGTGGTGAGCATCTGCTTGCCCTGGGATATGCGGGTGGAGGTGCTGTCCTCGGCGCCGAACTCGTGATCTTCATAGACGGACTTGTCCGGGAACTGTTTGGCAAACTCCAGGATCTTTATGAACTCGTCGCTGTCGAAATTGCAGGTCCCGGCGCCCCAGTCCACGAAGCTGCCCATGTCCAGGGCCAGGGCGGTTTTGAGCATGCTCTGGCGGCTGGTGCCCAGGTCAAAGCCCTCGCAGCCCTCGGGCATGGTGGCCAGGGCGGCGTAGTAGTCCTCATAGGTCCAGCCCGGCTTGTCCCCCACCACGGAGGCGGCTCCGGCCACGGTCTGCACGGAAAAGCCGGAGCAGGCGGCGCAGAGCCTGCCGTCCACCTCCAGGGCGGAGAGCACGTTGGGGAAGAAGTCCTCCCGATCAAAGCCCTCGTCGGCCTCTATGTAGGGGTACAGATCCTCCAGCAGGCCCTTGGCCGCCAGCTGCCGGTAGGGTATCTGTTCCGTCAGGGAGATGATGTCCGGCATGTTCCCGGCCATTATCTCGGTGTTCAGCTTGGTGAGCCCGGCGGACCAGTCCTCCTCGCTGTTGTATTCGGAGTAGTCCATGAGCTCTATGCGCACATCGTCGTGGGAGCGGTTGAACTTTATGACCGCGCTCTGGGTGTTGTAGTCCAGGTACATCACCGCCATGCTCAGCACGGTCTTTTGGGGGACGGCGGAGCAGGGGACTTTGGAGATGCTGAAGTACTCCAGCCTTTCGTCTCCCTCCTCACCGCCGCTCTCCCGGCTCAGGCCCCGGATGACCCCGTCGCCCTCCACCCGGAGAAGCTGCACCGAATTGCTGTCCACGTCGCAGCCGGTCCATTTGAAAAGGGGCAGGGCCTCCTGCGCCCCCAGATCGTAGCCGCAGAGGTAGCCCTTGTCAGTGTAGTACAGGTCGTAATCTCCGCCGCCGGGGATGAGCTCGAAGGAGTCCATGGGGTAGCTCTCCGGCTCGAAGGCCCCCTTGTCCCCGTTCACCACGCGCAGGGCCGTGGCCTTGTCGTAGTCCGGCTCGTCCATGTCATAGAGCAGCACGGCGGCTCTGCCGTCTTTGAGCGTGAGCATGGAGTAGATATAGCCGTTGAACTCTATGTTGTATACGGGTTTGCCCTCCATGGAGAAGGCGGACAGGCCTCCGGACTGGCTGGGCAGGAGTAGGTTGCCCTTGTCATCCAGCTGGGCGCTGTAGGGGGAGAGGCTGTCCGGGTCGGACAGCTCCAGCATGTTGGAGCTGAGGGGAGCTCCGCTGCCGCCGTCCAGCACCTGGACATAGCAGCTGTTGTCGGTGACCAGGCTGTCGTAGTATTCCGGGTCGTCGGCCTTCACATTGTCCGGGGCCTCGGACCAGGAGCGGTAGACGTTCTCCAGCACCACCAGCCTGCCCTCCCCGTCCACCAGCAGCTTGTAGATGTTGGTGGTGGCCTGGAAATCCCGCTTGTCGCCGTCGGCCTGGGCCAGGTTGGGGCTGTAGGCCTCCAGCTTGCTGAGCTTGCCGTCAAAGCCGCAGAAGGCTATGCGGGGCTCCAGGATGTCGTACTGGCCTTCGTATTCCGCGCTCATCCCCTGGGGGACGGGGCGCTCCCCGGCCTTTTCCATGTATATGTAATAAAAACCCTCCCGGGTCATTGCCGCCGGGGAAAGGCTGCTGACCTGGGGCGGGGGCAGCTCTTTGAACTGGGCGCTGTAGACAAATTCCGGGTCCATGCCGGGGACTGCGGTGCCTTCGGCGGCTTTGTCCCCGGAGAGGGAAGACTTGCCGCAGGCGCAGAGGGCCAGGACCAGACCCAGGGAGAGCAGCAGGCCCAGGCCTTTTTTTATTTTCAAACTCATGTTGTATCCTCCTGATGGTTTTCGTCGGGCACAGTATAGCATGGGAAGGGCATTTGTGCCTTTAAGCTTTGCTTAATGTGCCTTAAAAATACTTAAGAGGGGAGGAACAAAAAATAAGAAAAAAAC
>DBFSDV010000014.1:0-55239 GCA_048417135.1 Candidatus Limivicinus sp.
CCACAGAAGAATGCCTCTTATCTGCCATGGCTTTAAACCTAAAAAGGATGGTTAAAGCCATCTTTTCTGCAATGTTAATGGGTAAAATATGGACTGAGAATATGATTTCTCAGCCCATATTTTATCTTTGTCAACAGGTCCTTAATTGTACACTATCGCGGAAACTTTGCACATGTCATGTGATACAGCCTAATTTGTTGTTGGGTTACACAGCCGTGAGAATCAAGGACCCTCCCAGCTCCAGCTGCGTCAGCTGCATGTAGTGCCGGTACAAAACGCCGAAGCGGCGGCGGTACTTGGGCTTCCAGGGCTTCTCCTTGCCGCAGAAGTGGAGGATGGCCGTGTGCTCCATGACCCAGTCCATGTCCCAGAGTCCGCCGCTGCGCAGGGTGTAGCTGCTGTAGTTGCGGGCGTCATAGTTCCAGAGCACGTCCTCCAGGGGCAGTATCCTGTCCCCGTAAAGCACGTTGAGCAGGTCCTGGTCCGGCAGGAGCAGCTCCCTGCCGTGCAGCTCCACGAAGGTGAAGATCTCCCCGGGGAATATCTCCCGGCGGCCCGCCTCCAGATCCATCAGCAGCACCCCGGAATTGTAGTAATCCTGCACGGTGCCCAGGCGCAGCTTGTTGACGCTGTTGGCCAGCTCCGTTTTCCCGGTGTGGGCGGCGGCGGCAAAGAGCATGCCCTGCATATCCGTCTCCCACAGGGGGCGCAGGGAATTGATGACCAGAATGTCAGGGTCCAGGTACAGTATGCGCTTCAATTCCCCCGGCAGCAGATAAGGGGCCAAGAGCCGGTAGTACATCTCTTTGTTGGGGTACTTTTTGGTTACAGGGGCGTCCTGAAAGAGCTCCCCATCCACCGGCAGAGGAAAGAAGCTGTAGCCGTATTTATCGCACTGGCGGCGGATTCCGGAAAACTCGTCTTCCGGAATGCCGCTGTGGAGCAGCCAGAGGGAGAAGCCGTCCTCCGGGTTGCTTGCGTGCAGGGAGCAGAGGAGCACCTGGAGCTGGGGCAGATAGTTCTTGTCCAGGGTGGTCAGCAGGGGAATGGTATCCAAATGATCCATGGCCCCTCTCTCAGCGCCGCATGCCTATCCTGCTGGCGGCCATCACCACGCTGTCAATGCCCAGCAATAACAGGTAGGCGCTGGCGAAGCAGCGTATGGTGTTCATGGTGAATATGGGGCTCAGCAGCATCATAAAGCCCAGAACGAGCCCTATGATGTTTATCACAAGCACAAAGTAGAAGGTGCCGTTGCCGGCTATGAGCCGGATGCTGCTGAGATGGGCCAGCCGGGAGATACAGTGGGCTATGAACCAGATGGGGAAGAGGACGGTGAGCATCATCACGCCCGCTCTGGGGTAGGCCAGCAGCATGATGCCCGCCATGACGCTGAGTATGCCCGAGACCAGGGACAGACTGGGGCCGAAGCCGGTGAAGCGCTCCACCTGCACGAACAGCAGTATATCCGCAATGCCCATGATGATGGCGGCGATGCCGCAGGCGACCACCATGCCGGTGAGGGCCAAGTCCGGGTCGGTAAAGGCCCAGATGCCCAATACTATCAGCAATATGCCTATCAGAAGCTGAAGCCAGCCGAAACCTGAACGCCTACTCATTGCTTATCGCCTCCCGTAAGAATGTCCATGAACTCGTCTCCGGTGATAGTCTCCTTCTCATAGAGGAAGCCTGCCAGCTCATCCAGCTTGGAGCGGTTGTCCTGCAGTATTTTTATGGCCTTTTCATGCTGCTTCTTCACCAGCTCCACCACCTTGCGGTCTATATCCCGCTGGGTGTCGGGGGCGCAGGCCAGGGAGGTGTCGCCGCCCAGATACTGGTTCTGCACCGTCTCCATGGCCACCATGTCGAACTCCTCGCTCATGCCGTAGCGGCTTATCATGGCCCGGGCCAGCTTGGTGGCCTGCTCTATATCGTTGGAGGCGCCGGTGGTGACGGAGCCGAAGACCACTTCCTCGGCGGCCCGGCCGCCGGTGTAGGTGGCTATCTTGTTTTCTATCTCTTCCTTGCTCATGAGGAACTTGTCCCCGGTCTCCACCTGCATGGTGTAGCCCAGAGCGCCGGAAGTGCGGGGGATTATGGTGATCTTCTGTACGGGGGCAGAGTTCGTCTGCTTTGCAGCTACCAGGGCGTGGCCGATCTCGTGATAGGCCACCACCTTCTTCTCCTGGTCGGAGAGCACGGCGTTCTTCTTCTGGTAGCCGGCGATGACCACCTCTATGCTCTCCTCCAGGTCGGACTGGGTGACTATGGTGCGGCCGTTGCGCACGGCCCGGAGAGCGGCCTCGTTTATAATGTTTGCCAGCTCTGCGCCGGAGGCTCCGGCGGCCATGCGGGCGATGGTGTGGAAGTCCACGTCCTCGGCGGGCTTTATCTTCTTGGCGTGTACTTTCAGTATGGCCTCCCGGCCCTGGAGGTCGGGCAGCTCCACCGGCACCCGCCGGTCGAAGCGTCCGGGCCTGGTGAGGGCGGGGTCAAGGCTCTCGGGCCGGTTGGTGGCGGCCAGGATGATGACGCCGGTGTTCTCCTCGAAGCCGTCCATCTCGGTGAGCAGCTGGTTCAGAGTCTGCTCTCTCTCGTCGTTGCCGCCGTAGCCGCTGCCGGAATTGCGCTTCTGGCCGATGGCGTCTATCTCGTCAATGAAGACTATGCAGGGTGCTTTTTCCTTGGCCTGCTTAAAGAGGTCGCGGACCTTGGAGGCGCCCATGCCCACGAACATCTCCACAAACTCGGAGCCGGAAATGGAGAAGAAGGGGACATTGGATTCGCCGGCAACGGCCTTTGCCAGCATGGTCTTGCCGGTGCCCGGAGGGCCTACCAGCAGAATACCCTTGGGCATGGTAGCTCCGGCCTCGGTGTACTTGCTGGGGTCGTGGAGATAATCCACAATCTCCTGCAGGCTCTCCTTGGCCTCGTCCTCACCGGCCACGTCCGCAAAGCGGATGCCCTTTGTGGACTGGACATAGACCTTGGCGTTGCTCTTGCCAAGGCCGAAGGACATGGCGTTTTTGCCGCCGGCCTGCTCCATCATCTTCTTGCTCATGTACTGGCCCAGTCCGACGAAAATCAATATGGGCAGCACGAAGGTGAGCAGAAAGCTGAGGATAGGCGAGGTGGGCTCTTCGATGACCCGGTCGAATTTGGCGCCGCATTCATGGAGCCTTTCAGTGAGGGTGCCGTCCTCCATGCGTCCGGTCTCATATACCTGGGTCTCATCCTTGTTGGTGAATATGATTTGGGAATCCTCCACCTGGACGATGCCTATATCTCCCTCGTCTATCATGTCCATGAAGGTGCCGTAGTCCACGTCCACTACCTGGTTCTGGGTCAGCAGGGGTGTCACAAGCAGATTGAAGAGAAAGATTATCAGCAATACGATGCAGTAATAGTACAACAGTGGGCGCTTTGGTGATTTAACTTCTTTCATAAATTTCTCCTTCCTGCTGCTCTTGCCGGAGCAGCTGGCTGTCAATTGCGTCCATGGAAATGAGCAGTGCGTTGCCCGCCGCCTGGTGGGCAAAATCCAGGCCGTACTCGGCCAGCAGCAGCTTTGCCTCCGCCACGGAAGCAGGGTCAGGACACTCTTCGGCTATGGCCTGTATCTGGGCTTGAGCCTCCTGTATCAGCTGCCGGACCTGCTCATAAGTCTTGTACAGTACGGAAACATACTCCGATTTGGACAGCTGCAGTTTCTTGCGCAGCGCCAGCTCGGACTGAGCGTCCTCCATTTTGAGGCTCTCTATCTCCCGGCACAGCCGGCTGTGGTCGGCGGTCTCGCTGAGAAGAATGCAGCTGTGCAGTCTGCCCAGCTTATCCTCCAACTCCTTCAGCTTAAGGGAGAGTATCTCGTGTGCCATGGAAGCACCTCCTAACGCTAAGTATTGTACGCCAAAGGGGACTTTGATTCAATTTTCAAAATCGGCGGCCTGTAAGGGAAATCCTTTGATAAAACAGCGGAAGTGTAAAATAACTTTACACTTCCGCTGTTTTATCAAAGGCTATGTTTTTCTGTTAATCGGAGGGGGAGATGCCCTCTGTCATAAGGCGGAACACCGTGTGGACTATCCGGTCCAGGTTCCTGGTGTCCTCCTCGGTCCAGCTCCTGAAAAGCCCGAGTATGGCCTGGCTGTGGTAGCGCAGGATGAGCCGGACCTCGGCCCGGGTGCAGTTTTGATACAGGCCCTCCTCGTCGCATACCTGCTGGAAAAGATACTGAAAATAGCTGTCCAGGAACTGCTCCAGTTCCTCCCGGTAGTTGCCCTCCAGGCTCTTTTTCACATAGGGCAGGGAGTTGATGGCCATGACAAAAAGGCTGCGCAGCCGGGCCTCGCCGGATTCGTCGGCCTGGTCCAGCAGAAGGTTCTGCTGGAGATTTCTCTCCAGCATCCAGCGGAAGAGCGCCGGTATATCCTCAAAGTGGTAATAGAAGGCCTGGCGGGTTATGTGGCATTTTTCCACGATGTCCTTTACCGTGAGCCTCTTTATGCTCTTGTCCAGCAAGAGCTCCTTTGCCGCCTGGGCGATGGTCTGCTTCATATCAGCCGCCACTGTGTTTCCTCCCCCGCTTATGTGTATGCCTGTATTATAACTTCTCGCCCCGGCATTTTCAAGGCTTCATCTCGCGCCCGGCCCGGCGCAGCCCATAAGACCCGTAAGGGCGCAAGCTTCACCTGCAGAACATCTCTGCGGGTGAAGTTTCTTATTCCCCGTTGACCGGGGGATGGAAAAATGTTACTATTATAAAGGCGGCGAAAGCCGACTTGATTATGCAATTGGAGGTTAACATGACCTATAACGAGATGTTTTCAAAAGTCAAAGGGATGATAGCCGGGCTGGACGTGAGCCGGTTCAGGGAGCACCTGGCCTATCAGTTCAATGTCACCGGGGAAGCTTCCGGCATATTTTATGTGGAGGTAAAGGACGGGCAGCTCCATGTGGAGCCCTATGAGTACCATGACCGGGACGCCGCATTCACCTGCTCTGCCGAGACCCTGTTCAAGATTGCCTCCGGCAAGACCGACCCGGTGGCCGCCGTGATGCTGGGCAGGCTGAAGGTGGAGGGGAATATAGACAAGGCCCTGAAGCTCAAGGATATACTCTCCGGCAAATGAGCCGGGACCGCCGGAAAAGCGCTTTAAACCGGAAGGGAAAAATGTTATAATAAGAAATACAAATTATTCAGGAGGGATAGCCCGTGGCAAGATCAGACGTATATTTTACCAGCTTTAAAGCCACCACCAACGAGAATCTTTTGAAGAAGCTCCACCGGCTCATGAAGAGCGCCGGCTTTGAGGGCATCGATTTTACGGACAAGTATGCGGCAATAAAGCTGCACTTCGGGGAGTACGGCAACCTGGCCTTTCTCCGCCCCAACTATGCCAAGGTGGTGGCGGACTACGTGAAGGAGCTGGGGGGCAAGCCCTTCCTCACCGACTGCAACACCCTCTACGTGGGCAGCCGCAAGAACGCCCTGGACCATATGGACACCGCCTACCTCAACGGCTTTTCCCCCCTCCAGACCGGCTGCCATGTCATCATAGCCGACGGCTTGAAGGGCAGCGACGAGCAGTTGGTGCCCATCAACCTGGAGTATGTTAAAGAAGCCAAAATAGGCCAGGCCATAATGGACGCGGATGTGGTCATCTCCCTGACCCACTTCAAGGGCCATGAGGAGGCGGGCTTCGGCGGCGCCATCAAGAACCTGGGCATGGGCAGCGGCTCCAGAGCCGGCAAAATGGAGCAGCACTGCGACGGCAAACCTTATGTAAACCAGGAGCTGTGTGTGGGCTGCGGCTCCTGCTCCCGGATCTGCGCTCATGGCGCCCCTGTCATTGAAAACGGCAAGGCCCGCATAGACGAGAACAGGTGCGTGGGCTGCGGCCGCTGCCTGGCCATCTGCCCCAAGAACGCCGTGAAGCCGGTGTTCCAGGACTCCTTCAAGCTCCTCAACTGCAAGATGGCGGAGTATGCCTATGCCGTGTGCAAGGACAGGCCCTGCTTCCACGTCTCCCTCATCTGCGACGTGTCCCCCAACTGCGACTGCCATGCGGAGAACGACATCCCCATCATCCCCGATGTGGGCATGCTGGCCTCTTTCGACCCGGTGGCCCTGGACCAGGCCTGCGCCGACCTGTGCAACAAGATGCCCGTCATCGAGGGCAGCTGCCTGGACGACAACCTGAAAAAGTTCGGCCATGAGGACCACAACCACGAGCACTTCCATATGAACCACCCGGACACCGAGTGGGAGTCCTGCCTGGACCACGCCCAGAAGATAGGCCTGGGCACCAGGGAATATCAGCTGCATAAGATATAAGCCCTGTCCTGCCCGCCCCGCCGGTAGCAAATCCCGCCGGTACGTCAGGGCAGAGCGGGGAAGGAGAACGCTAGGTTATGTAAATAAAATTACGTAACCAATATTATGTAGCAAGAATTATGTATAACAAATTATGTAAACTCCGGCGGCCTGCCCGTCGGAGTTTACATAATGCAAAAACGCGCCCCTCTGCCCGGAGCAGGGGAGAGTGCCGACTATAAGAGAGACAGAGAGACAAGAGAGAAATGCAGGAAGACAACAAAAGTTCAAAGTTTCAGCGCCCGGCGGCGGTCAGCGGCCTGGCGCTGCTGTGCTGCGCTTTGTGGGGCAGCGCCTTTCCCCTTATAAAGCTGGGCTATCAGATGATGGACATCCAGGGCTCCGGCAGCCAGATACTCTACGGGGGAGCCCGTTTTCTGCTGGCGGGGCTGATGACTCTGGCCTATGCCATCGTCAGCCGCCGGGGCCGCCTGGAGCTGAAGGCCTCGGACCTGCCGGCCCTGTGCGGCCAGGGCCTGCTCCAGACCACGGCTCAGTATGTGTTCTATTACATAGGCCTGGCCCACTGCGCCAGCTCCAAAAGTGCGGTCATCAATACCAGTTATACCTTTTTCGCCATAATATTCGCCCATTTTGTGATAAAAGGGGAGAGGATGGACTGGCGCAAGGGCCTGGGCTGCCTGTTGGGCTTCGGCGGCATAGTGGTCATGAACATGGAAGGAGGAGCTCTGGGGGGAGATGTGACTCTTATCGGCGAGGGCTTCATCCTCATCGGCTCTTTGGCCTACGGGCTCAGCTGCGTCACCATAAAGCTGCTGAGCCGCCGGATGGACACCACGGTGCTCACCGCCGTCCAGCTGATCATCGGCAGCCTTGTGATGCTGCTCATCGGCTTTGTGATGGGCGGCAGGCTGGAGGGCTTCGATGCGGCCTCCACCCTGCTGCTTTTCTACCTGGCCGCCGCCTCCGCCGTGGCCTTCACGTTGTGGAGCCTGCTGCTTAAATACAACAGCACCGGCCGGGTCACCATATACGGCTTCAGCATCCCGGTCTTCGGCGTGGGCTATTCCGCCCTGCTGCTGGGGGAGCAGGTGTTCACTCTCAGGAACCTTGCGGCGCTGCTGCTGGTCTGCGCCGGGATAATCGCCGTGAACGCCGTCCCCGGCTCCCTGCTGAAGAAGAGAGCAGGAAGCTGATAAAAGTACTTGTTTTAATGGCCTTTAAGTATTATAATATGATAAATTCGTATGGAGTTTTGGAGGAATAAAATGGGAAAAGAGACGGACTGGGGCAAAAGCGACCGATCCCGGCTCTATGAGCGCTGGCCAAAGGACGGCTATGGGGAACCGGAGGCCCCGGCCCTGCTGTGCAACTGCAAAAGCCTGGACCTGAGCGACGAGCTGAAAATAAACATGTTGGAAGCATATGGCATACCATGCTTGAGAATATACCCGGGGGACGGAGGCTTCGGCAAGCTGATACTGGGGATGAGCGGCCAGGGAGTGGACATATATGTGCCCGCCTCCCTTCTGGAGGAAGCTCAGGCCCTGTGCCTGGCCGAGGCGGAAGAAGTCTCAGATTAAAAACAAGGGAGGAAAACATCATGGCAAGAAATTATAAGGAAGAGTATCAGCATTGGCTGGACAGCCCCGCTCTCAGCGAGGAGGAGTGGAAGGAACTGGATTCCATTTCCGGAGACGAGAAGGAGATAGAGAACCGCTTCTTTGCCCCTCTGGAGTTCGGCACCGCCGGCCTTAGAGGCACCATGAAGCTGGGTCTGCACCACATGAACGTGCACATCATCCGCCACGCCACCCAGGCCTTTGCCAATGTCATCTGCGCCGAGGGGGAGGAGGCCAAGCGCCGGGGCATAGTCATTGCCCACGACTGCCGCCTCAACGGTGAGACCTTTGCCCGGGAGGCCGCCTGCGTCATGGCGGCAAACGGCGTGCGGGTGCGTATCTTCGATTCCCTGCGCCCCACCCCCGAGCTGAGCTTTGCCGTGCTGTACTACAAGGCCGCCGCCGGCCTCAACGTCACTGCCAGCCACAACCCCAAGGAGTACAACGGCTATAAGGTCTACTGGTCCGACGGGGCCCAGCTGCCCCCCCAGAAGGCCGACGCCATTGCAAAGCAGATGGAGGCCATAGACATCTTCACCGGCTTCAAGACCTGCGATTTTGACGAGGCGGTGAAGTCCGGCCTTGTGGAGATCCTGGGGGAGGAGACGGACCAGGCCTTCATGGAGCAGGTCATGTCCCAGGCCATCGACAGGGAAGTGGTCAAGGAAGTGGCGGACGACTTTAAGGTGGTCTATACCCCCTTCCACGGCTGCGGCTACAAGCTGGTGCCGGAAGCTCTGGCCCGCCTGGGGCTGAAGCATGTCTACCCCGTGCCGGAGCAGATGGTCATAGACGGCAACTTCCCCACCGTGGTCAGCCCCAACCCGGAGAACCCCGAGGGCTTCTACCTGGCCGTGGACCTGGCAAAGGAAGTGGGCAGCGACCTTATCATCGGCACCGACCCGGACTCCGACCGTATAGGCACCATGGTGAGAGTGGGGGACGAGTATAAAGTCATCACCGGCAACCAGATGGGCGTGCTGCTGCTGGACTATATCATCCGTGCCAAGAAGGCCACCGGTACCCTGCCGAAGAATGCCGGCGCCCTGTCCAGCATAGTCTCCACCGGCATGGCCCGTGCCGTCTGCGAGGCCAACGGCGTCCACTTTGAGGACACCTTCACCGGCTTCAAGTTCATGGCCGAGCGGGTGGCCGAGTGGGAGGCCGCCAAGAGCTATAAATACATATTCGCCTTTGAAGAGAGCTACGGCTACATGGTGGGCGACTATGTGCGGGATAAGGACGCAGTCACGGCCTCCCTGCTGGTGGCGGAGATGGCCGCCTCCTACCACAAGCAGGGCATGACTTTGATGGATGCGGTGAACGCCCTGTACGAGAAATACGGCTACTTTGCGGAGAAGACTCTGAACCTGGTGATGCCCGGTCTGGACGGCCTGCAGAAGATGCAGCAGCTGATGAAGGACCTGCGGGAGAACCCGCCCACGGAGATAGGCGGCCAGGAGGTCATCCGCATCAGAGACTACAGCGACGGCAGCATATTCGTGCTTGGCCTGGGCAAAATAGGCAAGACCCCCTTCTTCGGCTCCAACGTGCTCTACTTCGAGCTGGCCGACGGCAGCAGCTTTATCGTCCGTCCCTCCGGCACCGAGCCCAAGATAAAGGTGTACCTGCTGGTGCGGGGCGAGAGCGCCGCCCAGTGCGCCGGGAAGCTGAAAGCCTATGACGAATTTGCCCAGACCCTTGGAAAATGAAAATACTTTTTGACTTGTTCGTTGCATTTGCAAAAGTGGGGGTCATGACCTTCGGCGGCGGCTACGCCATGATCCCCATCCTGGAACGGGAGATAGTGGACAAACGCAATTGGGCCAGCAGCGAAGAGCTGATGGACTATTACGCCGTGGGTCAGTGTACCCCCGGCGTAATTGCCGTGAATACCGCCACCTTTGTCGGCCAGAAGCTCAGCGGCGTCCCCGGCGGCATCATAGCCACCCTGGGCGTGGTCTTCCCCTCCCTGGTGATAATCACCCTTATCGCCGGCATACTCACCAGCTTTGCGGATATTCCCCAGGTGGAGCAGGCCTTTGCGGGGATAAGAGTCTGCGTCTGCGTGCTCATCTTCAACGCCGTCACCAAGCTGTGGAAAAAATCCGTGACGGATAAGGCCACCCTGGTCCTGTGCCTGCTGGTCTTTGTGCTGTCCGTGTTTCTGGACATCTCTCCGGCCGTCTTCGTCATCCTCTGCGCCGCTGCGGGCATCCTGTTTACGAAAGTGGGGCTGAGAGGGAAATGATATATCTGCGGCTGTTTTACGAGTTTTTCAAGGCCGGACTGTTTGCGGTGGGCGGCGGCATGGCTACCTTGCCCTTCCTCTATGACATTTCCGACTCCACCGGCTGGTTCACCCACAGCCAGCTGGCGGACATGGTGGCCGTGTCCGAGTCCACCCCCGGCCCCATCGGCGTGAATATGGCCACCTATGTGGGCTTCACCACCGCCGGCATACCGGGAGCGGTGATAGCCACCCTGGGCCTCATCACCCCCTCCATCATCATCATCCTGCTCATAGCCAAGGCCCTAACTGCCTTCCGCCAGAACAAGTATGTGGACGCCGGCTTCTACGGCCTGCGCCCCTGCTCCGTGGGGCTTATAGCTGCCGCGGGAGTCCTGGTGCTGAAGCTGGCCCTATTTAACACCGAGCTCTATCAGAGCACCGGAGTCTTGACGGACCTGTTCAATTTCAAGGCCATTGCCCTGGCGGCGGTGCTGCTGGTCCTCACCCGCTATGTGAAAAAGCTGAAGGACCTGCACCCCATAGTTTTCATAGCCGCCTCCGCTGTGGTGGGAATAGTCTTCACCTTCTAAAAGAACAACGGAGTGAAGACATAGGCCAGTACCGCGGCAATAACAGCGCTTATCAGGCGCCCTGCAAAATGCAGGGTGCCTTTTATTTTGCTCCCCGCCAGGACCGACATGGTCTGAAAATGCACCGAGACTCCGCCCCAGCCCAGCACCCCGGCGGCCAGGGCCAGGTTCAGGGGCGTGACCTTCAGCCCGGCCATGGCCCCCACGCCGCTGCCCAGCTCCAGCAGCCCGGTGAAAGCCGCGTGGCAGAAGGCCAGCTCCAGCCCCAGATGCTCCCCGGCCCAGCCGCAGAGCAGAGACACATAACCCCTCACATCCAGCAGCCCCACCAGCACCGTGAAGCACATCACAAAGCCGCATACGTTCATCAGCGAGGCCATAGACTGCTTCACCGCCTCGGGCAGCGCCTGACTTATGTAAACCGAATCCAGCTGTACCGGCTGTATCTCCCGGCAGTAATCCTTTTGCCGGAAGAAGAGGCCGGTGAGCAGGGCGGAGAGGATGTGTACGCCGTAGAGAAAGAAGCCGGCGGTGCTGCTGTGGAAGGCCCCGGCCCCCACGGCGCCGATTATAAAGGCGGGGCCGGAGTTGTTGCAGAAGGCCAGCAGCCGCTCACCCTCCTTTGCCGTGACGGCCCCGCTGCGCTCCATATCGGCGATGTAGGCGGCCCCCAGGGGATAGCCCCCGGTGAGGCCGATAAAGAGGGCGGAGGCCCCGGCCCCGGAGATGCCGTAGACACGGGAGGCGGCGCCGGCCAGGAGCCTGCCCAGAAAGCCCGGCAGGCCCAGGCGGTTGAGAAGTCCCGAGAGGACGAAAAAGGGGAAGAGGGAGGGGAGGATAAGCTCCAGGCACAGCTCCAGGGCATAGCGGCAGCGATCTATGACCTGGGCGGAGGCCAGAGCCAGGGCCGCAAAGCCGCAGAGGCAGATAAGCAGGGACAGACGCTTTTTCATGTGGGAGGCACCTCCTTGTCCATGTATCAAGTTATGAGCCGGGGCATAGATATATACGGAATCGAGGTGTTGCCGGTGAAAAGCATAAAGGAGCTGCCCCAGGAGCTGACGGAGCGGCTGGAGCTGCCGGAGGAGGCCCTGCTGGGGACGCTGAAGCTCACGGTCACCGGCGGCCGTCGGGCGGTGGTGGAAAACCACCGGGGCGTGCTGGAGTACGGGGAAGAGCGGATAGTGATATCCGCGGGCCGGGGCAGGCTGAACATCGGCGGCACCGGCCTGGACATAGAGGCCATGAACCGGCGGGAGCTGCTGATAAGGGGCCGGATACAGACTGTGGAGTGGGAATGATATGGGCAGAATATATGAAAAACTCAGGGGCAAGCTGCGTGTGGAGGCCTGCGGGGCCTATGTGGAGGGGCTGCTGAACGCTGCGGCTCTGGAGGCGGTGGAGCTGTGGGACATCGAGTGCGTGGACGGGTGCACCCTGCGCCTGAACGTGTACGAGCCGGACTACCCCCGGCTCCGGGCCCTGGGGGAGAAGTGCATGTGCGAGCTGAAGGTCCTCAGCTCCAGAGGCGGCAGCCGGGACAGAAAGCTGATAAAGCGGCGCTGGGGGCTGCTGGCCTTCCTGCTGCTTTCGGCGCTGCTGCTCTTTGCCTCCTCCCTCTTCGTCTGGGAGATAGAGGTGGTGGGCAACGAAAAGCTGAGCCGGGGGCAGGTGCTCCGGGCTCTGTCCCGCAGCGGGGTGGATGTGGGCTGTTACAGATATTCCATATCCGCCGACCTGGTGCGCAGCCAAATGATGCAGCAGCTGCCGGAGCTGGGCTGGATGACGGTGAATATAAACGGCTCCCGGGCCGTGGCGGTGATAGTTGAGCGGCAGGAGAAGCCGGAGATATACGCCCAGAGCGAGCCGGCGGACATAGTGGCGGCGGAGAGCGGGATAATAAAGCGCCTGTCCGTGGAAAACGGCAAGGCGGTGGTGAGCAAGGGGGACTCGGTGCTGGAGGGAGAGCTGCTGGTGAGCGGGGAGATGGACTCCCTCTCCAAGGGCAGCAAATTCGTCCGGGCCAAGGCCCAAGTGCTGGCGGACACCTGGCACGAGCTCAGCGCAGTCTGCCCGGTGGAGGAGGAAGTGAAGGAACCGGGGCTTTTGAGCCATAGCCGCTTTGCCCTGGTATTTGGAAAAAGACGGATAAATCTCTATTTTGATAGTGGAAAAGCTATTGACGGATGTGATAAAATCATTCATGAATATAAACTGGGCGTGGAGGGGCTTTTTGTCCTGCCGGTGACCCTGGTGCGGGAGGAGCTCATCCCCTATGACACTGAGCTCCGGCAGGCCTATGACAGGGCCGCCATGGCCGGGCAGCTGGAAAAGCAGCTGCTGGAAGCGGTGGATGGGGAAGTGCTGAGCCAAAGCTTTTCCGAGGGGGAGAGCAGCGGAGTGTACCTGCTGACTCTCCGCAGCCATTGCCTGGAAGATATAGCCCTGGCCGTGGATTTTCCCGGCTGAGAAAGGATTGCACATGATAGATAAGACCATAGAAGTGGAGAGAATGGAGCACGTCATCAGCGTCTTCGGCTCCTTTGACCAGAACCTGCGCATCATAGAGACGGAGCTGGGCGTGAAGGTGCTGGATAGGGACGACATGATTCACATCTGCGGCGAGGCGGAGGACGTGATGCTGGCAGAGAAGGCCATCAACGGCCTGCTGACCCTGGCCGCCAAGGGTGAGAATATAGACGCCCAGAACGTGCGCTATATCATCAAGCTGGTGAAGGACGGCAAGGAGACCAAGATTAGCGAGCTGGCCGGGGACGTGATCTGCATCACCGCCAAGGGCAAGCCCATCAAGCCCAAGACCCTGGGCCAGAAGAACTACTGCGACGCCATTGCAAACAACACCATAACCCTGGGCATTGGCCCGGCGGGAACCGGCAAGACCTATCTGGCCGTGGCCGCCGCCGTGGCCGCCTTCCGGGCGGAGGAGGTCAACCGCATCATCCTCACCCGCCCGGCGGTGGAGGCGGGGGAGCGCCTGGGCTTTCTCCCCGGGGACCTGCAGAGCAAGGTGGACCCCTATCTGCGCCCCCTCTACGACGCCCTCTTCGACATGCTGGGGGCGGACACCTATCAGAAATACCTGGAGCGGGGGAACATTGAGGTGGCCCCCCTGGCCTATATGCGGGGCCGCACTCTGGACGACAGCTTTATAATCCTGGACGAGGCCCAGAACACCTCCCGGGAGCAGATGAAGATGTTCCTCACCCGTATCGGTTTCGGCTCCAAGGTGGTCATCACCGGCGATATCACCCAGATCGACCTGCCGGAGGACAAGACCAGCGGCCTGAAAGTGGCCATGAAGGTGCTGGAGGGCATTGACGATATCGCCATCTGCACCCTTACCGGCTCCGACGTGGTGCGCCACCGCTTGGTGCAGAAGATAATCGAGGCATACGAGGTCTATGACAAGAAGAACCCCCAGCCGTCGCCGGTGAAGAAGGCGCCGCCCAAGAGATACAGAAAGGGATAATACCATGGAGCACGAGATATACGTCAGCCGGGAAGTGAAGAACCTGGGCCACAGGGAGGCCGCCTCCCTTATAAAGAAGGCCGCCGCCATGGCCCTGGAGGCCGAAGGGGTGGACAGGCCCTGCATTATAAGCGTTATGTTAACCGACGAAGAGGGCATACATTATGTCAACCGGGAGTTCCGGAACGTGGACACCCCGACGGACGTGCTGAGCTTTCCCCAGAATGAGCTGGAGCCGGGGCACTTTGACGCCTCTGCCTGCGAGCGGGACATGGATACCGGGGCGGTGCTGCTGGGGGATATGATGATATCCCTGCCCCGCTGCGAAAAGCAGGGGGAGGAGTACGGCCACGGCTTCAGGCGGGAGCTGATGTATCTCACGGTGCACTCGGTGCTGCACCTGCTGGGCTACGACCATGTGGACGAGGGCGAGATGAAGGCCCAAATGCGGCAAAGAGAAAAAGCCATCATGGGCGACGAAACTTGAAACAGGAGAAAGAACATATGACAAAATCGGCAATGATAACTATCTGCGGCAGGCCCAATGTGGGCAAGTCCACTTTGACCAATTCTCTGGTGGGGGAGAAGATAGCCATAGTCTCAAACAAGCCCCAGACCACCAGAAACCGGATAACCGCCATCGTGAACCGGGGGGACACCCAGTTCGTGCTCATGGACACCCCGGGCTTCCACAAGCCCAAGAACCGCCTGGGTGACTACATGGTGAACCTTGTGAAGGAGAGCGTGGCGGACGTGGACTGCGTGCTGCTGCTCGTTGAGCCGGTGGCCAGCCCCGGGCCCCAGGAGCTGGCGTTGATAGAGCGCCTGGGCCAGGTGGGAGCCCCCGCCCTGCTGGTTATAAACAAGATAGACACCGTGGATAAGGCAAGGCTTCTGGAGGTCATGTCTGTGTACAGCGGCCTATATAAGTTTGACGCCATCCTGCCCATCTCCGCCCGTACCGGGGAGGGCGTGGAGGAGCTCATGGCGGAGCTGGAGAAGTACGCCCAGGAGGGCCCCCATTTCTTCCCCGACGACATGATAACCGACCAGCCGGAGCGGCAGATCTGCGCGGAGCTGGTGCGGGAAAAGCTGCTGCGCTGCCTGGACAAGGAGATACCCCACGGCACCGCCGTGGAGGTGACCAAGTTCTCCGAGCGGGACAGCGGCATCATAGACATCGAGGTCACCATCTACTGCGAGAAGGAAAGCCACAAGGGCATCATAATCGGCAAGAAGGGGGCCATGCTTAGAAAGATAGGGGAGCTTTCCCGCACGGATATAGAGGCCTTTATGGGAGCCAAGGTCTATCTCCAGACCTGGGTGAAGGTGAAGGAGAACTGGCGGGACTCCATGGCCCAGCTGCGCAACTTCGGCTTTACCCAGCAGTGAGGGACAGGCCTGATTATCCATAAAAATTTTCCCAGCTTTAAGGCCTCTGACTTTGCAGATAATAAAGCCAGAGGTGGTAATATGAAGAAGGACCCCATCTGGCGGGCTTTCAGCCAGACCGGAGACCCGGTGTACTATCTGCTGTACAAGGCCGCCCGCAAGGCGGAGAAAAAGAGAGACGCCAAAAACATAGACCGGCCGGGGCAGGACCCGCCCCAGGCCCGCTGCTGAGAGGGGTACATAGATGTTTACGACAACCGACGCCCTGGTGCTGAGGGAGGTGCGCTATAAGGAGGCCGACCGCATCCTCACCCTGCTCAGCTCCGCCGAGGGCAAAATAAGCGTGAAGGCCCGGGGAGCTCTCAGAAAGGGCAGCCGCATGTCCGCCGCCACCCAGCAGCTCACCTATTCGGAGCTGACCCTCTTTGGAAACCGGGGGAAGTGGACGGTGAATGAGGCGGTGATAAAGGAGCCCTTCACCGGACTGCGGGGGGATATTGAAAACTTCGCTCTCGGCTGCTATTTTGCCGAGTGCCTGGAGTCCCTCAGCGTGGAGGACCAGCCGGACCCGGCCCTGCTGCAGCTGGGCCTGAACTCCCTTTACGCCCTGAGCAACAAGCTCTACAGCCCGGAGCAGATAAAGGCCGCCTTTGAGCTGCGGCTGATGTGCCTTTCCGGCTACGAGCCGGAGCTGAAGAGCTGCCGCATCTGCGGGAAAGCGGAGCCGGAGGAGCCAATATTGAAGCTGTATGAGGGCTGCGTGTGCTGCCGCCGCTGCGGCGACGGGAAGGGGGAATATGCCCGGCTCTGCCCGGACTCCCTGAGGGCCCTGCGATATATCGCCTCCGCCCCGGCAAAGCAGCTCTTTTCCTTCCGCCTCTCCGACGAGGCCCTGGCGCGCCTGAGCTCCGCCGCGGAGAGATACCTGCTGGCCCAGACGGAGCGCCAGTTCCATACCCTGAATTACTGGAAAAATATACGTATAAGATAAAGGTATACTGCCATGAGTTTTTTTGAAAAATCCCTGGTGACCCTGGAGCTGCCCGCCGTGCTGGAGATGCTGGCGGCGGAAGCCGTGGGGGACACCGCAAAGGAACAGGCCCGGGGGCTGAGCCCCTCCACCGACGCCGCCACCGTGCGCCACCGCCAGGAGGAGACCGGCGCCGCCAAGACCATGATGGTGGTCCGGGGCAGCCCCAGCTTTTCCGGGGTCAAGGACGTGAGGGCCTCCCTGGCCAGAGCCGACCTGGGGGGAGCCCTGAATACCCGGGAGCTGCTGGACATCGCCCGGGTGCTCCAGTGCGCCCGCCTGGTGCGGGGCTATATAGCGGAGGACAGCGTGGGTACGACCCCCATCGACCACCTGTTCTATGCCCTCCATGCCAATAAGTTCCTGGAGGAGAAAATAACTACCTCCATCAGCGGCGAGGACGAGATAGCCGACTCTGCCAGCCCGGAGCTGGCCAATATCCGCCGCCAGATGCGGGCTGCCGCCGCTCGGGCCAGAGACAGCCTGCAGAAGCTCATCTCCTCCCCCAGCTATGCCAAGGTGCTCCAGGAGCCTATAATCACCATGCGCCAGGACAGATATGTGGTGCCGGTGAAAGCGGAGCACAAGGGGGCCGTGCCCGGCCTGGTCCACGATATCTCCGCCTCGGGAGCCACTTTGTTCATCGAGCCCATGGCGGCGGTGAAGGCCAATAACGAGCTGCGGGAGCTCTCTGCCAAGGAGAAGCTGGAGATAGAGCGCATCCTGGCGGAGCTCTCCGCCGACTGCGCCGAGCACCGGGAGGACATCTCCTCGGACTTTGAGGTCCTGGTGCGCCTGGACCTGATCTTTGCCAAGGCCAAGCTGTCCTATAAGCTCAACTGCCAGAGCCCCTCCATGGAGGGCAAGGGCATAGTGCTGCGCCGGGCCCGGCACCCTCTGCTGGACCAGGCAAAAGCCGTGCCCATCAGCCTGGAGCTGGGAGACAGTTTCGATACCCTGGTGATAACCGGGCCCAACACCGGCGGCAAGACCGTGTCCATCAAGACCATAGGCCTGCTGGCCGCCATGAACCAGTGCGGCCTCCATATCCCCGCCGACGACGGCAGCAATCTCCCGGTGTTCAGCCATATCCTGGCGGACATAGGCGACGAGCAGAGCATAGAGCAGAACCTCTCCACCTTCTCCGCTCACATGAGCAATATAGTTAACATAATATCCGAGTGTGACGACAGCTCCATCGTACTCTTTGACGAGCTGGGGGCGGGCACCGACCCCACCGAGGGGGCGGCCCTGGCGGTGGCCATAATAGAATACTGCCGCCGGAGAGGGGCCATGATAGCCGCCACCACCCACTATGCGGAGCTGAAGGTCTACGCCACCAACGAGCCGGGGGTGCAGAACGCCTCCTGCGAATTTGACGTGGAGACCCTGCGGCCCACTTACAATCTGCTGGTGGGCATACCCGGCAAGTCCAACGCCTTTGCAATCTCCCGGCGCCTGGGCCTGGGGGAGGATATAATAGAGGATGCCAAAAACCGGGTCAGCAGCGACAGCGCCAGCTTCGAGGCCACCATAGAGAAGCTGGAGCAGACCCGGCTGCTGCTGGAAAAGGACAGGAACGAGGCGGCCATAAAGCTGCGGGAGGCCCAGGAGAGCGCAAAGAAGGCGGCCTTTTTAAAGGCGGAGCTGGAGGTGCGCCTGGACAAGGCGGACATCAAATCCCGCCGGGAGGCGGAGCGCATCATCCGGGAGGCCAGGGACACTGCGGAAGAGGTGTTCCGGGAGCTGGACGACATGCGGAAAAAGGCCAACGAGCAGGAGGACGTGCAGCAGATAAACGAGGCCCGCTCCCAGCTGCGCCGAAAGCTGAACCTCTCGGAAGAGGCCCTGAAGAAGGACGATGTGGAGAAGCTGCCCGAGCAGAAGTCCTCCCGGCCGGTGAAAGTGGGGGACACGGTGCAGATAAAGTCCATGGGCGTAAAAGCGGAAGTCCTCTCCATATCTTCCGACAGGGTTCTCAGCCTGCGGGCTGGTATAATGAACGTGAGCGCCCGGGAGGACGAGGTGCTGCTGCTGGAGGGGCAGAGCGCCGCAAAGGCCAGGAGCGCTCCCAAGGCCGCCCCCACCCAGCTGCGCACCGCCGCCGTCCCCTCGGAGATAGACATCCGGGGCATGGAGAGCCTGGAGGGCGTCCTGGCGGCGGAGCGGTATATAGACAGCGCGGTCATGGGCCGGCTGAAGACCGTCACCATCATCCATGGCAAGGGCACCGGAGCTTTGAGGGCGGCGGTGCAGCAGATGCTGAAGAAAAACAAAAGCGTAAAATCCTTCCGGCTGGGAAAATTTGGAGAGGGCGAGGCCGGCGTGACTGTTGTCGAACTTAAATAAAATTTGCGGCGGCGGTGAAGAATAAATGGTGAAAATACTGAAAGCGCTGAAAGCTGTTGACGATTTGGTCAAAATTTGATAAATTAAACTGGCAATATCGTTATGAAATAAGGAGTGGCAAGTATGATAACCAAAGAAGTAGTCATCAAGAATCAGGTAGGTCTTCATGCCCGGCCAGCGACTTTCTTCATTCAGAAAGCCAACGAGTTTAAGAGCAGCATCTGGGTGGAGAAGGAAGAGAGACGTGTGAATGCCAAGAGCCTCCTGGGCGTACTTTCACTGGGTATCGTCAAGGGCACTGCCATCAACATCATTGCCGACGGCGCTGATGAAGAGGCTGCCATTGAGACCCTGGCCGAACTCATCGATTCCGACTTTAACGAGTGATCCGGCCAACAGATAGAAAACAGGCGCGTGTTGAGGCACGCGCCTGTTTTTGTAGAGTTCAGGCCCGATGGAGATTCAGCTTATGAAAAAGGAAAATACAGCAATAATAGAAATGCTCCTATGCGCCACACTGTGGAGCATAGCGGGGATATTCATGAAGCTGCTGCCCTGGAACGGCTTTGCCGTGGCCGGCCTGAGGAGCCTCATTGCCGGGCTCACCATCGCCGTCTACGTCCTCATAAGGGGCATGCGCATCATCATAAACCGCCGCACCGTCATAACCGGCATATTCACCGCCTGCGTGTACACCTGCTTTGCGGTGGCCAACAAGCTGACCACCGCCGCCAACGCCATCGTGCTGCAGTTTACATCCCCGGTGTTCATCGTCATCTTTTCCGCCCTCATCCTGAAAAAGCGCATCCGCCGCAGCGACGCTCTGGTGGTGTGCTTCACCCTGGCGGGTATCGCCCTGTTCTTCTTTGACCAGCTCCGGCCCGGCTATATCCTGGGCAATTTCGTGGCCATAGCCGCGGGGATGTTCATGGCGGGGATGTTCATGGCCGTGGGCGAGCTGGAGGGGGAGGAGCGCTTCTCCGGCATCCTTATCGGCCAGAGCCTCACCTTCCTGGTGGGCCTGCCCTTCGTCATAGCCACAAGGCCGGAGTTCACCCTGGTCTCCACCTTGTCCATCCTCATCCTGGGCGTGTTCCAGCTGGGCATATCCTATGTGCTGTATGTGGAGTCGTCGAAATATTGCCCGCCCCTGGCCTGCAGCCTGCTGGGGGCCGCCGAGCCCCTGCTCAACCCCGTCTGGGTGCTGATATTCGACGGGGAGCGCCCCGGCGTCTTCGCCCTGATTGGCGGCGTCATCGTGGTGGTCTCCATCACCCTGTGGTGCATCTTCGGCCAGGAGAAGCCGGCGGGCGATACGGCGGCTGCCCCGGAGCTGAGTTTACATAATTAATAAGAGGTTGACATAATGCTGGACACCCTGAGAGAAAAAGCAAATAATCTGCCCCTGCTCCCCGGCGTGTATATCATGCTGGACGACAAGAGCCAGGTCATCTATGTGGGCAAGGCCAAGAAGCTGAAAAACAGGGTCAGCAGCTATTTCCACGGGGAGCACCTGCCCAAGGTCCAGGCCATGGTGGACAAGGTGGCGGACTTCAACGTCATCGTGGCCGGCAGCGAGTTTGAGGCCTTGGTGCTGGAAAACTCCCTGATAAAGCGCCACAAGCCCCACTACAATATCCTGCTGAAGGACGACAAGGGCTATCCCTTCATCCGCATGGACCTGCGGGAGGAGTACCCCAGCATGAGCCTGGCGAATAAAGCCCTGAAAGACGGGGCAAAGTATTTCGGGCCCTTCGGGGGCCGCAGCCAGAGCCGCAACGTGATAAGCACCATCAGCAAGGCCCTGCTGCTGCCGGACTGTTCCCGGAAGTTTCCCCGGGACATAGGCAAGGAGCGGCCCTGCCTGAACTACCATATGGGCAGCTGCCTGGGCTGGTGCCTGAAGGACAGCGACGCCGAGGACTACCGCCGCCGGGCCATGCAGGCCGCCCAGATACTGGAGGGCAAGGGCGGGGAGCTGATGGAGGAGCTGAGAAGCCAGATGGAGCAGGCGGCGGAAGAGCTGCGCTTTGAAAAGGCGGCGGAGCTGCGGGACCGGCTCCGGGCGGTGGAGAACCTGTCCAATCGCCAGCGGGTCATAGCCACCGCCTTTGCCGATACCGACGCCATAGGCTTCTGCCGGGGGGCAAAGAGCTGCTTTACCGTGCTGCACTTTGTAAACGGCGACCTGGTGGGCAAGGACACGGAGATGATGGAGGAACCTCTGGAGGAGGACAGCGAGGCCATCTCCGACCTGGTGCGGCAGTACTACACCGCCCATCGGGGCGGCTGGCCCAAGTCCATCCTGCTGCCCTGTAAGATAGAGGACAGGGAGGACCTGGAGGAGCTGCTTAGCCAGTGCTCCGGCCGGAGGATATATATAGAGACTCCCCAGCGGGGGGAGCGGATGCGCCTTATAGAGAGCGCCGCCCTCAACGCCCGGGAGGAGATACAGCGGCGCACCACCGCCGCCCAGCGCCGCTCCAAGACTCTGGAGTGGCTGCAAAAGACCCTGGAGCTGGACGAGTTCCCGGAGCGGATAGAGGCCTTCGATATCTCCAACCTGGGCTCCACGGGCATCGTGGCGGCCATGACCGTGCATGTGGACGGCAGGCCTTTGAAGAAGGCCTACAGGAAATTCCGCATCCGGGACATGGAGATGCAGGACGACTATGCCAGCATGTACCAGGCGGTGTACCGGAGATTCAAGCACTACGTGGACGGGGACGAGCACTTTGCCCCGCTGCCGGAACTGCTGCTCATAGACGGCGGGGACACCCACGCCGCCGTGGCGGTGCAGGCCCAGCGGGACCTGGGGCTCTATGTGCCCACCTTCGGCATGGTTAAGGACGACCGGCACCGCACCCGGGCCCTGATAAGCCCCGAGGGCCATGAGATAGGCATCAGCCAGAACCAGGCGGTGTTTGCCCTGATAGGGGGCATCCAGGAGGAGACCCACCGCTTTGCCATAGAATACCAGCGCTCATTGAGAAACGAGAGCTACGGCTCCACCCTGGACAAGATACCGGGAGTGGGTGACAAGCGGAGAAATGAACTTATAAAATATTTCAAGTCGGTGAAGGCCATAAGGGAGGCAAGCCTGGAGCAGCTGAAGCTGGTGGTGCCCAGGAATACCGCCCAGGCGGTGTACGACTATTTCCACAGCGGGGAGGAGACAGACAAGTGAGAGTCATAAGCGGCCTGGCCCGGGGCAGGAAGCTGAAGACCCCGGAAAATTACGATATCCGACCCACCACTGACAATGTGAAGGAGTCCCTGTTCAACATCATACAGTTCGACATCGAGGGCCGCCGGGTGCTGGACCTCTTTGCCGGCACCGGCCAGCTGGGCATAGAGTGCCTGAGCCGGGGGGCAAAAAGCGCCGTGTTCACCGACGAGAGCCGGGAGGCGGTGAAGATAGTCCGGGAGAACCTGAAAGCCTGCGGCTTTACCGCCACGGTGCTGCAGCAGGACGCCTTGAGCTATCTGAGGAGCTGCGGCAGCTTTGATCTGATTTTTGTGGACCCGCCCTACGATTCCCAGCTTTACCAAACTGTGCTGGAAACCATCAATTCCGTTGACATATTGTCGGATGGTGGTATAATAGTCTGCGAATCACGCAGAGAAAATACCCTTCCGGAGATGCGCCCGCCCTACGGAAAGCGCAGGGAATACAATTACGGCCGGGTCAAGCTCACTGTGTATGTCAAGGAGACGAACTGATGTCTATAGCTATCTGCCCGGGGAGCTTCGACCCCATAACCCTCGGCCATCTCAATATCATCCGCCGCACCAGCCGCATCTTCGACCGGGTCATCGTGTGCGTGATGTATAACTCCAACAAGACCTCCCCCATGTTCAGCGTGGAGGAGCGGCTGGACATGGTGAAACGGGCCGTGTCCAAATATCCCAATGTGACGGTGGATACCTCCGACGGGCTCCTGGCGGAATATGCAAAGCAGTTCCCCGGTGCCGTGGTGGTCAAGGGGCTGCGGGCTGCCTCGGACTTTGAATACGAGTTCCAGATGAATCTCATTAATAAGAAGATAAACCCGGAGATGGAGACCATGTTCCTCACCTCCAGCGGGAAATACACCTTCCTCAGTTCCTCCGTGGTGCGGGAGATGGCCCGTTATGACGCGGACCTGAAGGGCTTCGTGCCCGACGAGATAATTGAGGAAATAAGAGAGAAAGCCAAGCAATGGAGGGTGCGCTGAAATGGATGGCAACAGAGACGTTCTTGAACTTCTGGATATGCTGTACGCTATGGTGACCGACGCCTGGGGCGTGCCCCTGGGCAACGACAAGTGCATTATCGAGCGGGACAAGGCCGTGGAGCTGATAAACGACATCAAGGCCAGCCTGCCCAGCTCCGTGGCTGAGGCCCAGCGTCTGGTGGCCGCCAGGGACGAGTTCATCGGCAACGCCAAGCGGGAGGCCGAGGCCCTGCGGAAAAACGCCGAGGAACAGGCCAGGGCCATGATAGAGGAGCAGGAGATAGTCCGGGTGGCAAAGGCCAAGAGCAGCGAGATGCTCTCCTCCGCCGAAGCCAAGAGCAAGGAGCTGCGCCGGGTGGCCAGCCAGTATGTGGACGATATAATCCGCCAGACGGTGGATAATCTCAACAGCGCCCTGAACACCGTGCAGATGGCCCAGAGCTCCTTCAGGAGCCTGGGGGGCATAAAGGAGAAGGCCGCGCCCCAGGCCCAGCCCCAGGAGCAGAGCCAGGCCCAGCCCCAGGAGAGCCCCAGAGCTTTCAGCGGCAAGGTCATCATCGAGCAGCGCAGAAGCGACGAATAAGGCCCCACGAGGCAGGATCAAACTACATATTGATTGATTTTCCTTCCGCCGGACACTATCTTGTGTCCGGCGTTTTTTTGCACATTTTAAAAGAAAAGACGCAAGAAAAAGTCAAAATTTAACAAAAAGTTTCACTTGATTTTTCTATATGCTCCCCCTATAATGGTAATGCGAAGTGGTTGAAAGTGGGGATAAATGGTGTAAATTCCCACGAATAGGAGGCGAAGTGCATGACAGGTGAGTACCAGCATTCCCTTGACAGCAAGGGCAGGCTGTTCATTCCCGCAAAGCTCCGGGACGAGCTGGGGGAAGTTTTTTATATCACTTTGTCCATGGACCGCTGCCTCTGTGCCTACAGCAGCGAGAACTGGCAGGCCTTTTCCGACAAGGTCAATGCCATGCCCTATGTGAAGCAGAGGAAGATGCGGCCCCTCTTTGCCCATGCCGCCCGCTGCGAGCTGGACAGCCAGGGCCGGGCCCTGATACCCCAGAACCTGCGGGACTATGCGGGGCTGACGAAAGCGGTGACGGTGGTGGGCTGCAACAACCACGCCGAGCTCTGGGACAGCGACAGCTGGAGCGCGATATACCTCCAGGAGACCACGCCGGAGAACATCGCCGCCGTTATGGAGGAGCTGGAATTTTGAGCTACGAAGCCAAACATGTCTCCGTGCTGCTGAAAGAGTGCATAGAGAATCTGAATATCAAGCCGGAGGGCATATATCTGGACGGCACTCTGGGCCTGGGGGGACACTCCTATGAGATAGCCTCCCGGCTCGGCACCGGCCGCCTTATAGGGATAGACAGGGACGAGACGGCCATAGAGAGGGCCGGAAAGCGCCTGGCTCCCTTTGGGGACAGGGTGAGTCTGGTCCACGGGAACTTTTCCGATGCCGCCGCCATATTGGATGACCTGGGGATTCAGGGCGTGGACGGCATGCTCTTTGACCTGGGCGTGTCCTCGCCCCAGCTGGACGAAGTGCAGCGGGGCTTTTCTTATATGGCGGACGCCCCCCTGGACATGCGCATGGACGGGGGCGAGAGCCTCAGCGCCTATGAGGTGGTGAACTTCTGGGAGGAGGACCGCCTGAACCGCATCCTTTGGGACTACGGGGAAGAGCGTTACGCCCGGCGCATCAGCCGGGCCATAGTGGAGCGCCGGGAGAAAAAGCCCATAGAGAGCACCCTGGAGCTGGTGGATATAATCAAGGGGGCCATGCCCGCCGCCGCCCTCCGGGAGAAGCAGCACCCGGCAAAGCGCAGCTTCCAGGCCATACGCATAGCGGTGAACGACGAGCTGGGGGCCATAGCCTCCATGATGGAGACAGCCCCGGACAAGCTGAACAAGGGCGGCAGGCTCTGCGTCATAAGCTTCCACTCCCTGGAGGACAGGATAGTCAAGGCGGGGATAGCCGCCAGGGAAAACGGCTGCACCTGCCCCAGGGAGGCGCCCATATGCACCTGCGGCTTTGTGCAGACCCTGAAGAGCGTCTCACGAAAGCCCATCCTGCCAAGCCCTGAGGAGCTGGAGCTGAATCCCCGTTCCCGCAGCGCAAAGCTCCGGGTGGCGGAAAGGGTATAACATGAAAAGCAGACTCAGCAGCATAGTTTTCAGAATAATATGTATAGGCTTTTCCCTGCTGCTCTTGGTGGGGGCCCTGCTGGGCTCCATAGAGCTGGCGGCCCTGAACGAGGAGCTGACGGCCCTGGAGCAGGAGCTGGAGGAGCTGAAGGACCAGAGCCGCATCCTCCAGGCAAAATACGAATCCGGCCTGAGTCTGGAGGAGTTGGAGCGCTATGCCAAGGAGGAGCTGGGCATGCAGACTTTGAAGCCCAGCCAGATATTCTATATTGATTTGGGATAAGAGTCATGAGCCGCCGGAGGCTGAATATATTTGATATATATTCCGTCAAGGGGGCGATGCCATGTCGGCAAAGACTCAGCCCGGGCAGCTAAAGCCCGGGCCCAGCAGGCAGATGCTCCGCCGCAACCTGTTCCTTATGGCAGTCTGCGGTATAGGGGCATTTGTCGTATTACTGGGGCGTCTGTATCAGCTCCAGATAATCGACCATGAGAAGTACGAGAGCATGGCCATAGAGCAGCAGCTGCGCTCGGTGCCCAGCTCCGCCATGCGTGGGGTCATATACGACACCAATATGAACACCCTGGCGGTGAGCGCCTCGGTGGACAACGTGTATCTCAGCCCCGCGGAGATAGAGATGTACGGGGAGGACCGGGAGCTCATCGCCCGTGGCCTGTCGGAGATACTGGATATAAGCTACGATGAGATATATGAAAAGACCGGGCAGAAGGGCAGCTGGTATGTCACCGTGGCCCGGAAGCTGGAGCAGGACAAGGCGGACGAAGTGCGGGCCTTCAAGACGGAGAACGACCTTAGGGGCGTGCGCCTGGAGACGGACACCAAGAGGTACTACCCCAATTCCTCCCTGGCCTGCCATCTCATAGGCTTCGTTGGCACGGACAATTACGGCCTGGAGGGCATAGAGGCCCAGTATAACGAGGCCCTCTCCGGCAGCCCCGGCAGGACCGTGAGAGCCACCAACGCCCTGGGCACGGAGCTGCTCTTTTCCCAGTTCGAGGAATATTACCCGGGGGAGGACGGCTACGACCTGGTCACCACCATAGACGCCAGCATCCAGTACTATGTGGAAAAGCACCTGAAGCAGGCGGTGGAGGACTACGACATCCAAAACGGCGCCGGGGCCATAGCCATGGACGTGAACACCGGGGAGATCCTGGCCATGGCCTCCCTGGGAAACTATGACCTGAACGACTTTCTTGCCGTCAGCGACGAGGACATGGAACTAATAAACGCCGCCTCCGACGAGGAGGAGAAGGCCCGGCTTTTAAGCGAGGCCCAGACCCTCCAGTGGCGGAACAAGGCCCTGTCCGACACCTATGAGCCCGGCTCCACCTTCAAGATAATCACCCTGGCCATGGCCCTGGAAGAGGGGGCCGTGAGCCTGGAGGACAGCTTCTACTGCCCCGGCAGCGTAAACGTCGTGGGCCGTACCAGCCCCATTCGCTGCTGGAAGACCGAGGGCCACGGCAGCCAGACCCTCACCCAGGCGGCCCAGCACTCCTGCAATGTGGCCTTTGTGAACATTGGCCAGAGAGTGGGGGCGGAGCGCTTTTACGACTACTGCGAGGCCTTCGGCTTTTTGAACCTTACCGGCAATGACGACGAGAACCTCACCGCCAAGACCGGCATAGACCTGGCGGGGGAGAGCGGCAGCATCTGGTGGAGCAAGAACACCTTCTGCTCGGAGAAGAACCTCTCCCAGCTGGCGGCGGCCTCCTTCGGCCAGACCTTCACCATAACCCCCCTGCAGCTCATCACCGCCGTCAGCGCCTGCGTCAACGGGGGAAACCTGATGCAGCCCTACGTGGTGCGCCAGATGCTCAACCCCGACGGCAGCGTGGCCTATGAGCGCAGCCCCAAGTTGGTGCGCCAGGTGATAAGCGAAGAGACCAGCAAGCAGGTCCGGCAGATACTGGAGCAGGTGGTAGGGGACCCCAACGACGGCACCGGCCGCAACGCCGCCGTGGCGGGCTACCGCATAGGGGGCAAGACCGGCACCAGCGAGAAGGTGAGCCTGGAGGCCCAGACCGGGCAAAAGGAGTATATAGTCTCCTTCATAGGCTTTGCCCCGGCGGATGACCCCCAGATAGCCCTGCTGGTGTTCCTGGACACCCCCTCCAACAAATCCGGCGTCTACGTCAGCGGCGGGCAGATGGCCGCCCCGGTGGTGGGGAACATGTTTGCGGACATCCTGCCCTACATGGGCATAGAGCCGGTAAAGGGCGAGGATGACGGCGCTGACGTGACCGTGCCCATGGTGCAGGAGCTGAGCCTGGAGCAGGCGGCGGAGGCCCTGGGTGATGCGGGCCTGGATTACAGGACCATCGGCCAGGGGGACACTGTTACTGGCCAGCTGCCCCTGTCCGGGGAGAGCGTGGCCAAGGGCAGCCGGGTGATACTCTACCTGGGCGGCGCCCAGGTCTCTCCGAATATGGAGACGGTGCCCAATCTGGCGGGCCTGAGCTATGAGAGCGGCAGGGACCTGCTCTCCGGCCTGGGCCTGTTCATCAGCACCCGCAGCGCCGTGAACGGCTCTGCCCAGCAGGTGATAGGCAGCCAGAGCCTGACGGCGGGGACAAAGGCGGACCACGGCTGCGTGGTGGAAGTCACCCTCATCGACGAAAACGAGTCCCTGCTGGGGAAGTATTGACCGGAGGGGACTTGTGGTATAAAATGTCATGGCACGGCCCGGAGGCGCAAAGCCCCGGAGGAAAACGGAGAATAACATGAAGCTCAGAGAAATACTGAAGGATATAGACATAGTCAAATGCACCGCGGATATGGACATGGAGATAAGCGGCATCAGCTACGACTCCCGGCAGACCCGGCCCGGGGACCTGTTCGTGGCGGTGAAGGGCCTCACGGTGGACGGACGCAAGTTCATCCCCACGGCTCTGGAGAAGGGGGCCGCCGCGGTGCTTTGCCAGGATGAGCCGGAGGAGGGCATAGCCTGGGTCCAGACCCGGGACTGCCGGTACGGACTGGCCATATGCAGCCGGAACTTTTTCGGCGACCCCGCCTCCTCCATGAAGCTCATAGGCTTCACCGGCACCAGCGGCAAGACCAGTTCCACCCTGCTGCTCAAGCACCTGCTGGAGGAGGAGCTGGGGGCCAAGGTGGGCCTTGTGGGCACCAACGGGAACATGATAGGGGATAAGCTCATCCACACCGAGTACACCACCCCGGAGAGCTACGAGCTGCAAAAGCTCTTCAGCTCCATGAAGGAGGCGGGCTGCACCCATGTGGTGATGGAGGTCTCCTCCCATTCTCTGGCCCTGGAGCGGGTGGCGGGGCTGAGATTCGACGTGGCGGTGTTCACCAATCTCAGCCAGGACCACCTGGACCTCCACGGGACCATGGAGGAATATGCCGCCGCCAAGAAGAAGCTTTTCTCCCAGTGCGCCGCCGCCTGCATCAATCTGGACGACAGGTGGGCAGACTATATGGCCCGGGACCTGCCCTGTCCGGTGACCACATATTCGGCGGAGCTGAACGAGGCGGATATAATAGCAAAGGACATACGCCTTTCCGCCACCGGCGTCCGCTTTGCCGCAGTCCACGGAGGGGAGATAGCCCTGGTGAGACTGAATATCCCCGGCATGTTCTCGGTGCATAATGCTCTGGGCGTCATTGCAGCCGCCAGCTGTTTAGGCATAGGTCTGGACAAATGTGCTGCCGCCCTGGCCACGGCTAAGGGCGTGAAGGGAAGGATGGAGCCGGTGCCCACCGACGGGGACTATTCCATAATAATAGACTATTCCCACAAGCCGGACGCTCTGGAGAACGTGCTGAAGACCCTGCGCCCGGTGACCCGGGGCAAGCTGATACTCCTCTTCGGCTGCGGCGGGGACAGGGACAGACTGAAGCGGCCCATCATGGGCGCCATCGCCGCCGACAATGCGGACCTGGTGGTGGTCACCAGCGACAATCCCCGCACCGAGGAGCCCATGGATATCATAAACGAGATAGTCCCGGGCCTGAAAAACCGGCATACTCCCTATAAAGTTATCTGCGACAGGCGCCAGGCCATAGCCTGGGCTATTGACAAGGCGGGCCCCGGTGATGTAATATTGCTTGCCGGGAAAGGCCATGAGGACTATCAGATCGTGGGTCATGAGCGCATCCATATGGACGAGCGGGAGATAGTGGCCGAGTACCTTAAACAGAGAAATTCAGCGCGCTGAGGGCGCCGCGGTAATTGGAGAATGCGATGACGATAAAGCTTATAACTGCATTTGTTCTGGCTTTCCTGTTTGCCAGCGCTTTCGGGAAATTCTATGTACCCTGGCTGCGGAAGATAAAGGCCGGCCAGGAGATAAAGGAAAACGGCCCCACCTGGCACATGGGCAAGACCGGCACCCCCACCATGGGCGGGGTGATGTTCATCCTGGCCGCCGCCCTGGTGTGCCTCACCGTGGGCTTTGACGGCATGCTCCGGGGGGAGTTCGTCAACATATTCATCATGCTCTTTGCCTGCGTCTTCGGAGCCATCGGCTTTCTGGATGACTGGGAGAAGCTGGCCAAGAAGCAGAACCTGGGCCTGACGGCCAAGGCCAAGTTCCTGCTGCAGCTGGTGGCCTCTTTGGTCTTCGTGCTGCTCATGCGGCAGATAGGCTATGTTCGTCCCAGCTTCTACCTGTTCTTTGTGGATAAGACCATATACATGCCCGAGTGGCTGTACTTCCTTTTGTCCTCCTTTATCATCGTGGGCACGGTGAACGCCGTGAACATCACCGACGGTATCGACGGCCTGGCCGCCGGCACCTCCATCCCGGTGTTCCTGTTCTTCGTGGCCATCACCCTGGTCTTCGGGGACGAGTTCGAGCAGATGGGCATCATGGCCTCCGCCATGATAGGGGGCCTGCTGGGCTTTCTCATCTATAACTTCAACCCGGCCAAGTGCTTTATGGGGGATACCGGCTCCCTGTTTTTGGGGGGCATGATAGCCGCCCTGGCCTATGCCTACAATATGCCCTTCATGCTCATATCCCTGGCCTTCGTGTTCCTTATGGAGACCGTTTCCGATATTATCCAGGTGAGCTACTTCAAGCTCAGCCACGGCAAGCGGGTCTTCAAAATGGCCCCCTTCCACCACCATCTGGAGATGGGCGGCTGGAGCGGCTACAAATGGAAGGAAAAAGAAATTTTCACCCTGTTTACAGGCATATCTCTCCTGATGTCCATCATATCATTTATTGTGGTGAGCAGACATTTCATGGGTCTATAAGATACTTGTGTCCGGGGAGGTGGGAACATGCGTTACGACAGTGCCCGCCTCTCCGATTTTTCTGCCCCGGCAAAAGCCGGGCGGGGGAGGATGGACGCCGGCTTTTTCACCATGGCCCTCATCCTGCTGGCTGCGGGGGTGGTCATGGTCCTCTCCTCCAGCTATGCCAGGGCCTATTATGACCCCGGCAATATTACCGGGGGCAACGGGGCCTATTACTTTGTAAGGCAGCTGATCTTTGCCCTGCTGGGGGTGGGGGCCATGCTGTTTGCCTCCCGCATACCCATGGACCTGTACAGGAAATATTCCACTTTTTTCATGATCCTTACCCTGGTGCTGCTGATGCTGGTGCCCATTATCGGCGTGAAGGCCAACGGCTCCCGCCGCTGGCTGGGCATAGGCGGCCAGACCCTACAGCCCTCGGAGCTGGCAAAGCTTGCGGTGATACTCACTTTCTCGGAAATGATATGCCGCTTTCAGGGCCGGATGAAGAGCTTCAAATTCGGCATACTGCCCTTTCTGGGCATCCTGGGAGTGATAGTGGGCCTGCTGATTCTGGAGCCCCACTTCTCCGCCTCCATCATAATTATCGCCCTGGGCGGGGTGATGATGTTCCTGGGGGGCGTGGGCCTGGGCTGGTTCATCGCCGCCATAGGCGCGGCCCTGGGCGGCCTTGCGGTGCTGCTGACCTTTTTCCCCTATGCCTCCGGCCGCATAAGCACCTGGCTGGACCCCTTCTCCAGCCCCTCCGACGAGGGCTATCAGATAGTCCAGTCCCTCTACTCCATAGGCTCCGGGGGCCTCAGCGGCCTGGGCCTGGGGGGCAGCCGGCAGAAATTCCTCTACCTGCCGGAGGAGCATAACGACTTTATCTTCTCCGTGGTCTGCGAGGAGCTGGGCTTCATAGGGGCCGCCCTGATACTCTGCCTCTTTGCCCTGCTCATACTCCGGGGCTACTGGATAGCCCTGCACCAGCGCCGCAGGTATGACTTCCTGGTCTGCGCCGGCATAAGCACCCTGCTGGCCATACAGGTTTTCCTCAACGTGGCGGTGGTCACCAACCTGGTGCCCTGCACCGGCATATCCCTGCCGCTGTTCAGCTACGGCGGCACGGCGCTGCTCATCCAGCTTTTCGAGATGGGCATCATCCTCAGCGCCTCCAGAGACGTCTCATTGAAATAGAGAAAGGAAGACGGAAAAAATGAAATTCATCCTCACCTGCGGCGGTACCGCCGGACACATCAACCCCGCCCTGGCGGTGGCCGGGCGGCTGAAAGAGCTCATGCCCGACAGCCGGTTCCTCTTTCTGGGGGCCGAGGGCAAGATGGAGATGGACCTGGTGCCCAGAGAGGGCTATGAGATAAAGCCCCTGAAGATAACCAATCTCAGCCGGGGCAAGAACATGGAGGCCGTGCTGCACAATATAGCTACCCTGAAGAACGTGGCCGCCTCCCACCACGAGGCAAAGAGCATCATCCGCAGCTTCGGCCCCGACGCCGTCATAGGCACCGGGGGCTATGTGTGCTACCCGGTGCTGAAAGCCGCCTCGGAGCTGCACATCCCCACCGCCGTGCATGAGAGCAACGCCGTCCCCGGCCTCACCACCAAGCTGCTGGCAAAGGTGGTGGACAGGGTAATGGTGGGCTTTGAGGAGAGCCGCCAGTACTATCCCGACCCGGAGAAGGTCTCCGTCACCGGCACGCCGGTGAGAGGGGAGTTTGCCGCCTATACCAAGGCCCGGGCCAAGGCGGAGCTGGGCATACCCCAAGAGGAGAAGCTGCTGCTGAGCGTGTGGGGCTCCCTGGGGGCAGGACATATGAACGGCATCATGACCGAGCTCATACCCATGCTGGACGGCTCACAGGGCTTCAGGCTGCTCCATGCCGCCGGGAAGATGTACTATGCCGGGGTGACGGAAAAACTTAAGGAGACGGCTCCTGACATGGCCCGGCGCAAGGCCGAGGTGCGGGAGTATATCTTTGATATGCCCAGGGTGATGGCGGCGGCGGACCTGGTGATGTGCCGGGCCGGGGCCTCCACCATATCCGAGCTCACATACATGGCAAAGCCGGTTATAATGGTGCCCTCTCCCAACGTGACCAACCACCACCAGGAGCGCAACGCCCGGGTCCTGGAAAAGGCCGGCGGGGCCAAGGTGCTGCTGGAAGGGGAGTTTGACGCCGCCTCCCTGCTGGAGCTGGCGAAGGGCCTGCTGTCCGACGAGGGGCAGCTGGAGTCCATGTCCGCGGCCATGAAGTCCCTGGCCCTGCCCGACGCAACGGACAGGATATGCGGGATAATCCTGGACCTGGTGAAGTGAGCCCCTTTTAAAAGCAGAACATTTCCGCCCCCCTGTGCATAGGATAGCTTGATTTGAATGCACGGGGGGTTTTTCATGGACATATGGCACCTTAGAGGCGGAAACCGGCTGGAGGGCTCCTGTTTTGTCCAGGGCTCAAAGAATGCGTCCCTGCCCATCATCGCCGCCTCCATAATAAGCCCGGCGGCCACGGAGCTGCTGAACGTGCCCCAGCTGAGGGACGTGGATGCGGCGCTGAGGATACTCCGGCACCTGGGCTGCACCGCCGAGCAGTGGGGCGGGGAGGTATACATAGATTCCCAGGCCCTGTGCCGCAGCGAGATACCCCATTCTCTTATGGAGGAGATGCGCTCCTCGGTGATATTCATGGGGGCGCTGATAGCCCGCTGCGGGGGAGCCAGGCTCAGCCTGCCCGGGGGCTGCCAGCTGGGCAAGCGGCCCATAGACCTGCACCTGGCGGCCCTGCGCCGGATGGGGGCGGAGATAGAGGAGGCCGGGGGCGAGATAAACTGCCGGGCGGAGGAGCTCCACGGGGAGGAGATATTCCTGCCCTTCCCCAGCGTGGGGGCCACGGAGAACATCATGCTGGCGGCGGCCCGGGCCCGGGGCTCCACGGTCATCCACGGCGCCGCCCGGGAGCCGGAGATAGTCGCCCTCCAGGAATATCTGAAGGCCATGGGCCTGGAGGTGGCCGGGGCGGGCACGAACACCGTGTCCATAGGCGCCTTCCGGCCGGAGAAGGCGGTGAGCCACCGGATAATCCCGGACAGGATAGTGGCCTCCACCATAGCCTGCGCCGCGGCGGCTACTGGCGGAAATGTTGAAATGCGGGGGGTGGACCCGGCACATTTTTCAACAGTTCTCCACTTCCTAAAATCCGCCGGCTGTGATATAATAAACTCTAATCGCAGTGTCCGGGTAAAAGCCCCTGCCAGACTGAAGGCCGTAGGGGAGCTGGAGACCAGGCCCTATCCCGGCTTTCCCACCGACGCCCAGCCGGTGCTGATGGCCGCCCTTTTAAGGGCCGAGGGCCGGACCGTGATAACCGAGAACATCTTTGAGAACAGATACCGCCAGGTGCCGGAGCTCCAGCGCCTGGGGGCGGACATAGCCGTGTCCGGCCGCAGGGCCGAGATATGGGGGGTGGACTGCCTGCATGGCGCCGCCCTCACCGCCACCGACCTGCGGGGCGGGGCCGCCATGATAGTGGCCGCCCTGGCCGCCCTAGGGGAGAGCACCGTTTTTGACGACGGACATATCACCCGGGGCTATGAGCGCTTCGACATGCGCCTGCGCTCCCTGGGGGCGGATATCTACTTAGAGTGCTGAAAGGATGTACCCATGGCAAGGAAAATTCACAAGAGAAAGGCCGCTGACAGCCCGGAGCGCATTAGCCTGTCCCAGTATCTCAGCAGCTTCAGCGGCCCCATCGTCTTCTTCCTGGTGGTGGTCACCACCATATTTGTGATGAGCCTTTTCTTCCGGGTGACCAACATCCAGGTGGAGGGGAACAGCCACTATACCGACCAGGAGATAATACAGGCAATAGACATAGAGGAGGGCGACAACCTCTTCTTCTTTGACCGCTTCTCCGCCCTGAGCCGGGTCTTTGCAAAACTTCCCTATGTGGAAGAGGTCTCCGTTGAAAGAAGTCTGCCAAATAAGGTAATAATAACCGTGACGGAGAGCCAGGCCCTGGCCTATATAGTCCTGGGCGACGAGATGTGGACCATCGACCACAGCTGCAAAGTGCTGGGCAAGGCCACGGAGGAGGAACTGGGGGACATGATAGCCGTGGAGGGCATCTCCCCCGGCACCCTGTTCATAGGGGAGACCATGCTCACCGAGGACGATGACACGGAGCTGGTGGAATATCTGGCCCAGGTCCTCTACCAGCTGGAGGCCAGGGGCCTCTACCAGCAGGTGGAGAGCATCGACTTCTCCGATAAATACAATGTGGTCTTCGACTATGGGGACAAGTATACAGTGAAGCTGGGCGGCCCGGGGGACACCGAATATAAATTCGGCATGTTGGTCTCGGTGATGTCCCAGCTCCTGGAGGGGGATATCGGCGTTATCGACGTATCCGACGGCGCCACCGCCCACTTCAAGCCCATGTGAGATATAGATTACAATTTATTTACAAAAGTTTTCCGAAAAATGAAAAAAGCTATTGACTGTTGCAGAAAAATGTAATAAAATACTGCCATGATTCACAGATGTATTTTCGCATTTTATGTGACCTTAGAATAGAGAGGGAGGCAGAAGTATGGATTTCAAAGCTGAAGCGGGTCCTGAGAATGTTGTTACTATAAAAGTCGTTGGTGTCGGCGGAGCCGGCAACAACGTGGTAAACAGGATGGTAAAGGCCGGGACCCAGGGCGTTGAGTTCGTAGCCATCAATACAGACAGACAGGCTCTAGCGGTGTCCAACGCCGACCAGAAGATCCAGATAGGTGAAAAGATAACAAGAGGCCAGGGCGCAGGCTCCGACCCTGATATAGGCAAACGCTCCGCAGAGGAGAGCCGCAACAACATCGCCAAGGCGGTGGAGGATGCGGACATGGTGTTCATCACCGCCGGCATGGGCGGCGGCACCGGCACGGGAGCGGCTCCCGTGGTGGCGGAGATCGCCAAGGACGCAGGCCTGCTCACCGTGGGCGTGGTGACCAAGCCCTTCAAGTTTGAGGGCAAGCGCCGCATGGACCAGGCCAACGCCGGCATCAAGGAGCTGCTGGGCCGGGTGGACTCCCTGCTCATCATCCCCAACGACCGTCTGAAGTTTGCCACCGACCAGAAGGTCACCTTGGCAAACGCCTTTGAGATAGCCGACGACGTGCTGCTCCAGGCCGTCACCAGCATCTCCAATCTGATAAAGAACACCGGCTTCATCAACCTGGACTTTGCCGATGTGAACTGCATCATGCGCAGCGCAGGCTTTGCCCATATGGGCGTGGGACATGCCGCCGGCAAGGGCAAGGCGGAGGAAGCCGCCCGCATGGCCGTGGCCAGCCCCCTTATGGAGACCTCCATCAACGGCGCCCACGGCGTGTTGATAAACATCACCGGCTCCGAGGACATGGACCTGGAGGATGTGGAGACCGCCGCCAGCCTGGTGCAGGAGGCAGCCCACCCCGACGCCAACATCATCTTCGGCGCCAGCTTCGACGACAGCCTGGACGACGAGATCCGGGTCACCGTCATTGCCACCGGCTTTGAGGACGGGTCTGCCAACGCCTCTGCGGCCCAGGGCAGCACCGCTGCCCAGCAGCCGGTGACTCCTCAGCGCTCTCAGGGCCTGTTCACCGGCGCCACCGAGAAGAAGACCTCTGCCCAGAAGGTAGAGCCCGCCCCGGTCCAGAGCGCTCCCGAACAGCCCGCCGCAGCCGAAGAGGACCCCTTTGACAGCATCTTCAAAATATTCAACACCAAGTGAGCATATACTGTCACTGAGTAAACAGCCCGCCTCAGACACCAGGCGGGCTGTTTGAATTGAGGGAAGTTCATGCATATAAAATTCCTGCGATTTATCCGCTGCTTTACCAGAATATATACCGTAAGGCGCATACCCAGGGCCTCCGCCGCCCTGTCCTATTATTTGACCATGACCTTTTTCCCCCTGATAATCTGCCTTTACACCCTGCTGGGCAACAGCTACGACAAGGCCATGAGCGTGCTGCGCTTCACCGACCATCTTATGGCCTCGGAGACGGTGGAGTTTCTGGAGGACTTTCTCTACTATGTGGCGGAGAACAACAGCATGGCCATGATGATGGCGGGGATAGTGGTGCTGCTCACCTCCGCCTCGGCGGCGGTGCGCTCTCTCCAGGGTACCATAGGGGAGATGCAGGGAGGCCAGCGCTTCCAGGGCGCTCTGGGCTATTTCTTCAGCGTGGTGTTTTCCATGCTGTTTCTGGCGGCGCTGTATTTTGCCATACTTGTCATGCTCACGGGCCAGAGCGTTATCGAGCGGCTCAACCGGATGCTCCCCTTTATTGACATCCGGCAGTCCTGGAGATATGTGCGTTTCCTGGTGCTGGCGGGCATTGAGTACTTTATCTGCCTGGGAGTGTACGAGGTGAGCAAGCGCAGCTGGGACAGCTACAGTACCTGGCCCGGGGCCCTGGTGGCCACCTTTGCCCTGGTGGGCGTGAGCATAGCCTTTTCCGTATTCATCGACGCCTCCGTCAAATACCCCCTGGTCTACGGCTCCCTGGCCTCGGTGATACTGCTGATGCTGTGGCTTTATTTCTGCTGTATGGTTATATTCTGCGGAGCGGCGGTGAATATAGTCATAAGGGATTTGAAGGCCCGGAACAATTACAAGGCAATACAGTGAAAATACAAACAAAAACTGCGTCCTGCACAACTTGCAGGACGCAGTTTTTTCAGTTCATAAACTTGTCTATGGCCTCGTTCAGGGCTGCCAGCTGCTCCGAGTCGGAGCCCGCCCCGTGGATGCAGTGTTCCAGGTGGTCCTTCAATATGACCTTGGCGGTGCTGTTGAGGGCCGAGCGCACCGCCGCCAGCTGCACCAGCACCTCGGTGCAGTCCCGGCCGCTCTCCACCATGCGCTTGACCGACTCCAGATGGCCTATGGCCCGGGACAGGCGGTTGATGACCGCCTTGGTCTGGGTGTGAGTATGGCCGTGCTCATGGCATTGTTCGGCAGTTTCGTGGCTGTGGACATGGCCGTCCCCGTGGTCGTGGAAATATATGTTCTCTTTCTTGTCCTCCATCTTATCCTCCCTCTCCAGGTACGCTGAGTATCACCGGCACCCTGCCGGCAATGCGAAGGCTCCGGGGGCTCACCTCGCAGTCCAGGGCCAGCACCTGCACCCCGGCCCCGGCGGCCTCTACCAGAGCCAGACCGAAATCCCGGTGCTTGTCCCAGGCGGGCTCAAAGTGCTCCACGTGGCGCATCTGTATGACGAACACGGCGTAGCAGCAAAAGCCCTCCGCCAGGGCCGCCCGGAGGCCGTGGAGGTGCTTGACCCCTCTCAGGGTGGGGGCGTCGGGGAAACGGACCACGCCGTCCTCCTCCAGGGTCACGCCCTTCACCTCCGCCAAGCAGGGCCTGCCCTCGTGCTCAAAATAGAAATCGAAGCGGGAGTCCCCGTGGCGGTACTCCGGCTTTATAAGCTCCGGCACAAAGCCCAGGCCCCCCTCCTTCAGCCACTGGCCGAAGACGGCGTTGGGGGCGGCGGCATCCATGTTGATGAGCCGTTCACCCTTCCACACCGCCACCAGGTCGTAGGCGGTCCTGCGCCTGGGATTGTCCGAAGGCTGAAGGAGCACCCTTGCCCCGGGGATGAGCAGCTCCCGGCAGCGGCCGGTGTTTTTCACGTGGCAGACCACCGGCTTTCCCTCCAGCTCCACATGGGCTATGAAGCGGTTGGGCCGGTCAATGAACCGGGCCTCCACTATGTTCTCATAGTTCATCGGGGGGCGTACTCCTCTGCCCAGGCCTTGGCTATCCTGGAGGCCGCCGGGTCCCCGGGGCCCTTCACCTGGAGCAGCACCGTGTCCCCGTCCCGGCTCAGGACGCTGCGGAGATTGTCGGTGAGGGCGGTGAACCTGTCCCCCAGGCCGAAGCTGCGCCTTATGGCGGCGGCGCTCTCCGGCCCCTTTAATACGCCGATTATGGGCAGCTCGCTGTTCAAAAGCTCCGCCAGGGCGTCTCTGAATTGGGGGATGAGCATTTCAAAGCCGCCTATCTCGTCCAGCAGCACAAAGGGGTAATACTCCGCCTCCCGGAGCAGCCGCACCCCCTGATTGCGGAAGACCTCGTTGTCCTTGGCCGGCTTTGCTCCGCCGTAGTCCAGAAAGCGCCAGCGCTGAAAGCCCTGGCCGTTGAGAGCGGCGGCAGCGGGCAGCATGTCAAATCCAAGGAGTTTTCCCCGGCCATCCGTCACCCGCTCCGTGACGAAGCCCCCGGCATAGGCCAGGGAGGGGCCCAGAGCCTGTCTGATTATAGTGCTTTTGCCCACACCGGAGGGCCCGGTGAGGAAGAGTCTCTTTTTCATGGCGTCACCTGCTTTGACTTATGGGCTGATTATACACTTTTGCGGGGAAAAAGTAAACAAAAGCCTGAGCAAAGAAAAGGCAGGCCGTGCTTGGACGGCCTGCCGTATATTTTACTGTCCTCACTGCTCCGGCAGCTTGCACACGTCTATCCACTCCAGAGCCTTGGAGTATTTGAACAGCTCGTCCAGGCTCAGCTCTATGGCGCTGCTGGCGCTGCCCACGGCGGGGAAGACCGTGGTAAAGCGCTTCAAACTCTCGTCCAGGTACACGGGTATGCCCTCGTTGCAGCCGAAGGGGCACACGCCTCCCACCGGGTGGCCCACCAGCTCCTGCACCTCGTCGGCGGAGAGCATCTTGGCCTTCATGTGGAATTTGCCTTTGAACTTGTGGTTGTCGATGCGGGCGTCGCCGGCGGCCAGAATGAGCATGCAGCCATCCTCGGTCTTAAAGGAGAGGGTCTTGGCTATCCTGGCGCCCTCCACGCCCAGGGCCTGGGCGGCCAGCTCCACCGTGGCGGAGGAGACGCTGAATTCCTGTACTCTGTCTTCGATACCCAGCGCCCGGAAATAGGCGCGGCCTTTTTCAATGGACATGTTCTTACCTCTTGCTTTTTATGATTTTATATTGATTCACATATTGCCGAAATATCCGGGGAAATATGTATCGGTGAGATTGGCCCACATGGAGGTGGGGAAGCGGTCGTACTCCCGGATAAATTCCCGCACAGTCTCGTTGTAGGCGGCGCCGTTCACCTGGGCGGCCTCCATGGCGGCGCTTATCTGGGCGGAATACTCCTCCATGGCGGCGGTGTGCCTCTGGCTCAGCCCGGTGCTCAGCAGCTGGTTCTCCACAAGCTTCAGCTGCTGGATGAAGTCGTCATAGCACCAGCCGATATAGGAAATGTCGTCGTCGGAATAGGCGATGGCGGACTCAAGGCCGTCCTGGGCCCAGTACAGCTCATCGGTGTTGATGCCGTAGTTCTTGGCGATTACTATCATCTCATCGGACACGGAGCACAGCTCCTTGACGGAGTCGTAGGTGGCGGGATATTCCACGCCCCCCACGCGCACCCCGTCGAAAAAGCCGTCGGTGATGTCCAGACATTTGTCCGTGAGCTTGATGCTTATGGAGGCCATGGTGGAGATATACACCACCAATATGGCCGTTATCAGGGCCACGGAGGGCTTTTTAAAAAACTTCATGTCGTCTCCTTATAAGGGCGCTCAGCCGTTCATCTCCAGGAGCTTGTGCTTCAGCTCGCCCTCGATGCGGCCCAGCTCCTCCTCGGCCTGGGCCCGGCGGGCACGTCCGTCGTCCTGGATGCGGCGCACCTCGTCCAAAGTGGCGATGAGCTCCATGTTGGTCTTCTTCAAAGTCTCCAGGTCCACGATGCCCCGCTCCGCCTCCTGGGCTATGCCCACGCTGCCCTGGCGCAGGGTCTCGGCGTTCTTCATCAGCAGCTGGTTGGTGGTGTCGGTGACCTGGCGCTGGGCCTTCATGGCCTGCTCCGAGTGGTAAAGGCTCATGGCCATGACCATCTGGTTTTTCCACAGGGGTATGGTGTTTACTATGGAGGAGCGTATCTTCTCGGCCATGAGGCTGTCGTTGTTCTGGACCATGCGTATCTGGGGGGCCATCTGCACGGAGATGGTGCGGGTCAGCTCCAGGTCGTGTATCTTCTTTTCAAAGCGGCCTATGAGATTGGCCAGGTCGTTGGCGGCCTGGGCGTCCTCGGGCGCCCCGGTCTCCTTGGCCTTGGCCACCAGCTCCGGCAGCTCCACGCTGCGCAGCTGCTCTATCTTCAGCTTGCCCGCCAGGATGTACATGGTCAGCTCCTTCATGTACTCTTGGTTGCGCTGGTACATCCTGTCCATCATGCTGATGTCCTTCATCAGCACTATCTCGTGCTTTTCCAGGGACTCCACTATCTTGTCCACATTTGTCTCGGCCTTGTCAAACTGGGCCTTTATCTCGGCTATGGACTGGCCCGCCTTTTTGAACAGACCCAAAAAGCCCTTCTTTTCCTCCGGCTCGAAGTTGAGGCCCTGGAGCTCCACCACCAGGCTGCCCAGCATGTCGCCCACCTGACCCAGGTCCTTGGTCTTGACGCTGTTCAAAGCGGCGTCGGAAAACTCGGAGAGGTTCTTCTGGGCGGCGGCGCCGTAGTTGAGTATCTGCTCGCTGTTGGTGACGTCTATCTGCTCGGAAAAGCTGCGCACTGCTTTCTGCTCGGCCTCGCTGAGCTTGTCCAGCTCCAGCTTCTCGGGGGGAATCTCCGCCTTCTTTTCCTCCGGCGCAGGCGCCTGCTCCACGGCGGCGGCAGCGGAGGCGGGCTGGGGATCCAGAGTGAGGGTGGGGATGTAGCTGTTCTCTTCGTTCATTTCTATCGTCCTTTCTGGGTGGAAAATCACAGGTCAAAATCCTTGTCCCCGGTGAGGCCCTCCCGGGCCAGCATCCGGTTCATGACCTCTATGTCCGTCTCAATGTCCAGGGCCTGGTTTTCAAACAGGGAATCCAGCCGCTTCTTGTAGGCCACGATGGCCTGGTCCAGCATCTCGTTTATATTGTTCATGCTCCTGTCCAGGTTTTCCCCCTCTATGCCCTGGGCGCTCATGCGGTCGTAGGCGTTGAGAAGCTTGATGGTGGTGGGCAGGTAGTAGTTCATGAACTTCTTTATCTGGGGGATGTCCGCCGGGTCGGCGATGGCGTCCTGGGTTATCTTGTCGGTAATGCGCATGAGCTCGTTTATCTTCTGCCGCACCTCCTTGTCCTGTACGGAGGAATAGATGCGGGCCATCTCCTTCAGGGCCCGGGAGCCCTCTTCCAGGATGGGGTCCACCTCCGGGCCGTAGCTCTTTTTCTCCGGGGCGGCTTTGGCCTCGGCCTTTTTATTTGGAGCGGCCTCCTCCTTCTCGTCCTTCTCTCCCCGGCGGCTGACGAAGTAGGCGGCGGCGCCGGCCAGGGCCAGGGTGACGAGCAGGGCCCACACCCTGTACAGGGGCAGTATGCAGGCGCAGACCAGCCAGACTCCCGCAAAGCTGTAGTAAGGAAAGACATCCCTCTTCCTTCTTCTGTTGTTATGTCTTGCCAAGGCTATTCCTCCAAACCCGATATACGGAAACGTTCAGCTCCCCCTTGGCCTCCCGGCTCCCGCCGGAAAGCGCGCTGCTTTGAGGCTCTCGCTGCGTATTGCGTATAATATATCATTTCTTATCACAACATTTTATATCCATTCCCTCTCCCCGTCAAGGATTAATCGTCTTTGCCGGATAATAAGGAAAAAAAGAAGGAGGACAAAACTGGGACTTGCCAAGCGGCTTTCAGCGTAGTATAATAAACCGAATATCCAGATAATGTATATTGCCCGAATAGGGCCCGGAGCCGGCTGCGGCTTCCCGGCCCGGGGAGATGCTAAAGGGGGAGGCAGGAAAATGACCGTCATTGCTCCGTCGGTGCTCTCGGCCGACTTTGCAAAGCTGGCTCAGGAGGCGGAAGAGGTCAGGGCGGCAGGCGCCCCGTGGCTCCACTATGACGTGATGGACGGTATGTTCGTGCCCAACATCTCCATGGGCATTCCGGTGCTGAAAAGCCTGAGGAAAGCCACGGACATGTTTCTGGATGTGCACCTTATGATAGAAAAGCCCCTCAGGTACACCGGGCAGTTCTGCGCTGCCGGGGCGGACCTGCTGTGCTTTCATGTGGAGTCGGACACCGGGGAAAACATAGCCGCTGCAATTGCCCTGGCCAAAGAGCTGGGGAAGAAGACCGGTGTCACCCTCAAACCGGGCACGCCCCTGGAGGCGCTGCTGCCCTATGTGAAGGATGTGGACCTGGCCCTGGTGATGACCGTGGAGCCGGGCTTCGGCGGCCAGAAGTTCATGGAAGACCAGCTGGACAAGGTGCGCCGGCTGCGGGAATACATCGACCGGCAGGGCCTGAGCTGCCTCATCGAGGTGGACGGCGGCATAGACGAAAATACCGCCCCTCTGGCGCTGGAGGCCGGGGCCAATGTCCTGGTGGCGGGCAGCGCCGTCTTCGGCAAGGCGGACAGGGCCGCCGCAATAGCCGCTTTAACGGCAAAATGATAAGTCTGGACCCTTCGGGTCGGGAGAACAGATATGTCCTTTTTTCCTGCATCTTTGGAAAACCTGATAGATAAATTTGCATCCCTGCCGGGGATAGGGCGCAAGAGCGCCCAGCGCCTGGCCTTTTACGTGCTGGGCCTGCCGGAGGGGGAGGCAAAGGATTTTGCCAACGCCATCCTCGAGGCCAAGTCCAGCGTCCACTGCTGCCCCGTGTGTCAGAACCTCACCGAGGGGGAGCTGTGCTCCATCTGCGCCAGCGACCGCCGGGACAAGGGCACCATCTGCGTGGTGTCCGAGCCCAGGGACGTGCTGAGCATAGAGCGGGGCCACGAGTATAACGGCACCTACCATGTGCTCCACGGGGCTCTGTCCCCCATGAGCCATGTGGGCCCGGACGATATCAAGATTAAAGAGCTGCTGGTGCGCGTTGCGGAGAGCGAAGTGGAGGAGGTCATCATGGCCACCAACCCGGATACCGAGGGGGAGGCCACTGCCATGTACATCTCCCGCCTGCTCAAGCCCTTCAACGTGAAGGTCACCCGCCTGGCCTACGGCATACCTGTGGGCTCCAACCTGGAGTTTGCCGACGACGCTACCCTGAACCGTGCCCTGGAAGGGCGCACGGAGATGTAATCTGCCCTTCCACACCTAACTGTGAGTATAATTACCCTTGGAATGCGGCTATACTTCAAGGGTAGTACATAACGGAAATCTAAAAATAACGAAATGATGTGATAAAAAAGAATGGAGAGATTATGGTATCTAAACTGAAAATTATTCCCCTTGGCGGTCTGGGCGAGATAGGAAAGAACATGACCGCCTATGAGTTTGGCGGTGACATCATCGTGGTGGACTGCGGCATGGGCTTTCCCGATGAGGACATGTACGGCGTGGACATCGTCCTGCCGGACATCAGCTATCTGAAGGCCAATGCGGAGAAAGTCCGGGGCATGATACTGACCCACGGCCACGAGGACCACATCGGCGCCGTGCCCTACGTGCTCAAGGAGCTGGATATGCCCATATACACCACGCCCCTCACCGCCGCCCTGGTGGAGCTGAAACTGGAAGAGCACGAGCTCTTGTACAACACCCAGATCTTCACCAAGAAGGCGGGCTCCAGCTTCCGCCTGGGCTGCTTTACCGTGGAGTTCATCCATGTGAACCACAGCATACCGGATGCGGTGGCCCTGGCCATCAAAACCCCCATAGGCACCGTCATCCACACCGGGGACTTCAAGATAGACCTGACCCCCATAGCTGGGGGCATGATAGACATTCCCCGCCTGGGCCAGCTGGGCAACGAGGGCGTCCTGGCCCTGCTCAGCGACTCCACCAATGTGGAGAAGCCCGGCCACTCCGACTCGGAGCGGAAGGTGGGGGAGAGCTTTGACAAGCTCTTCAGCGGCTGCGACAAGCGCATCATAATAACCACCTTTGCCTCCAACGTCCACCGCCTGCAGACGATAATCAACGTGGCCGCCAAGCACGGCCGCAAGGTGGGCATCACCGGGCGCAGCATGGAAAACGTGCTGCGGGTGGCCACGGTGCTGGAGTACATGAAGATCCCGGAGAACGTGCTCATGGACATCGAGCAGCTCAACAAGCTGCCCAAGAACCAGGTGGTCATCATCTCCACCGGCAGCCAGGGCGAGACCATGTCCGCCCTGTACCGCATGGCCTTCTCCGAGCACAAGCAGGTGAACGTGGACGCCGGCGACCGGGTCATCATCTCCGCCTCCGCCATCCCCGGAAACGAGAACACCATCAGCCGGGTCATCGACGAGCTGTTCCACAAGGGGGCCGAGGTCATCTATGACCGGCACACCGACCTGCACGTCTCCGGCCACGCCTGCCAGGAGGAGCAGAAGATGATGCTGGGCCTGGTAAAACCCAAGTTCTTCATCCCCGTCCACGGGGACTATCGGATGCTGGTCAAGCACGCGGAGCTGGGCAAGCTCATGGGAGTGCTGCCCAGGAACATCGTCATTGCCGAAAACGGCAAGGTCATCGAAGTCACCAAGAAGAGCATCAAGTGCGAGGACTCCGTCCAGTCCGGCGCCGTCCTGGTGGACGGCAGCGGCATAGGCGAGGTGGGCAGCGTGGTGCTGAGAGACCGGCACAAGCTGGCGGAAGACGGCATGGTGGTGGTCATTCTGCCCTACTCCAGCGATGCCCATGCCCTCGTCTCCGAGCCGGAGATAGTCACCCGGGGCTTCATATATGTGAAGGAGGCCGAGGGCATCATGGAGGAGCTGAAGCGTGTGGCCATCGAGTCCGTCATGGCCTGCGAGGAGCACAATGTGAGCGACTGGTCCGCCATCAAGAGCCGGGTTAAGAACAACATCTCCGGCTATCTGTACAAGACCACCCGCCGCAGCCCCATGATCCTGCCGGTGATAACCGAGGTGTGAGGCTGTGAATATCCAGATATTCGGCAAGGCCAAGTGCTTTGACACCAAGAAGGCGGAGCGCTACTTCAAGGAACGGCGGATAAAATACCAGTTCGTGGACGTCATCAAATTCGGCATGAGCCGGGGAGAGCTCAGCTCTGTGAAAAATGCCGTAGGCCTTGAGTCCATGGTGAATACCGAGGACGAGGACTATCCCATATATAAATACCTCTCCTCCGATGAGGCCCGGCTGGATAAGCTATACGAAGTGCCCTATCTCATAAAGACCCCCATAGTCCGCAACGGTAAACAGGCCACCGTGGGCTACTGCCCCGAGGTCTGGAAGACCTGGGAATAAAGCAATAAATATACACAGGCCCCGGATGCGGCTCATGCCGCATCCGGGGCCTGTGCTCTACTCTATTCTATCTCCACGGGTACGCCGTTTATCTCCACGCCGGAGTCGGCGGGGATGAGGATGTATTTCCTGCCGTTCTCGCACCGGGTCTTTATAAGATGGCTGAACTGGGGGTCCAGGCTTATCTTTATCTGCTCCGTCTCCACGGTCATCTTTTTACTGTTGCATATGCTGGTGGAGACTATCTGGGCGTCCTTGCCCAAACGCTCCTCATAGTGCTGCACAAAGGCCTCCGCCTGCTCTGCCGGGCTTCCGCTCTCCTCCAGCATCTCCGCCATCTCGTGGGCGCTGAAGCTGAGCACCTCCGGGGAGCGGCTTTCCCTGTGGGCGGCTATCCTGTCGCAGAGCTGTTGGTTCAGGTTCTGCATGACCTCAAAGCTGCATTTGGAGTCGGCGGACTCGGCCAGCAGCTCCTGAAAGCAGTCCTTCTGCTCTGCCGCCGTGAGAGGGGCAGGGAGATTGAACACGGAACTGACAAAGGCCTCGTGGTTCTCCCTGGCGTTGCGGCTGTACAGCAGGGCGCCGTAGATATTGGTGCAGCGGTCGTCAAAGGCGGGGTACATGAAGCCCAGTATGGGGGCGGTGACCATCTGGCTGATGACAGCGTTGTGAAAGCGCTTGTCCTCGTGGTCATAGCCCAGCTCCGCCTTGCCTGTGGCTACCGGACACACGCAGCAGAGTATGTAGCGGAAAACGTCGGTGCTGTCCTCGTCCTCCTTGTCGGCCTTCACGTCGTAGATATCATAGGCCATGAGGATGAGGTAGTTCTTCTCCTCAAAGCTGAGATTATCGGTGAGCAGGGTGCAGAGCTTCTCCCGGAGGTTCTCGTCCTCCAGGTGGCTCTGTCTCAGCTGAGTGAGCAGCTGATGCTCCGGGCTGCCCTGGACCTGGGCGGTGGTAAAGCTCACGTCGCTGAGGTTCTTTCCCATGCCTCCGGACAGGGCCTTGCTGAGAAGCTTGAAATATTCCAGCTGCTCCTGCTCAGACAGAAGGTTCACCGGCTCGTCAAAGCTGGATATCACCTCCCTGGTGGCACTGTTTACATAACATCCATAGATGTGATTGATATTGTTTTTGCCGGGCTGTATGCGGCGGCGGATTTCTCTAAGTTCCTTGTTGTTCACGGGGCAAGTTCTCCTTAAATTGTTCTGCCGGAATATTTTACCCTTGTTTTGCTTTTTGTCAAGGAGCTCTTTGTCAGAGCCGGGAGAAGGCAGCCTGGCGCTGCGGCCGCCGGGCTTCAGGGGGATGGAAAAGCCCCCGCCGCCGGCAAGGGGGAGAACTTGCGCAGGCGGCAGGGGCGCAGATGGAGAAAGAACGGGCGTTTACCGCTGCGAAGCGGCGGCTCAAAGCCCGAGGAGCCTCAGCGTGGCCGGATCCGGGAGGCCCCGGTAAAATTTATCCAGGACTTTTTTGAAGACCGGCTCCTCCGGGGCGGCTAGGGAGAATAAGGTCATGGAGGACCTGAGCTTTAAATCGTCGGGACTGCCCATGACGGAGTAGGCGTCGCCGGTGCCCAGGGCCAGTAGGGCTTCGGAAATTTCCCGCAGGTTCCCGCCCAGATAGGGGTCGTCCAGAAAGGCCCTGGCCTCATCCAGATTTTCAATGCCGTAGAAATAGGATGTGGAGCTCATGCCCAGACCTCTCAGCTGGGGAAAAATGTACCACATCCAGTGGCTGCGCTTTCTGCCGCAGCGTATCTCCTCCAGAGCAGTGAGGTAATCCCTTTTCTGGGCGGAGACAAAGCGGCCAAGGTCATAGGCTCTGTCAGCCATGTTTTCAGCCTCCTTTAATAATTATAATGTAGGAACATAGCTACAACAAGATATAAATACACCTTGTTCCATGCCGCCGGGGGCGTTGCTGCCGCACAAAAAGCTATGCTTTGGACAAAAGTACTACCGTCTCGACCATTGTTTCATTTTCCAAGGGCAATTCTTTCACTTCCGTCCCATTTACAGGAACAGGGAAGTTGAAGATGATCTTCCTGATCCAGTTGCCGTCCAGCTGCTTTTCCGGGAACAATTCGATCCGCTCAATGAACGCCCGCATGAACTCCTTCCGCTCCACCTCGGAGGCGGCTTCATAGACCTGATCGAATGCCAGCAACAGGCGGTAGATATTATCACCGGAAATTTTCTCCTGTCGGATACTCCGTATCTGGCTTTGCACATCGTCAATCTGGACTTCGATCTCATCTATTCTACCATATTGCTCGTCATAGCGACGCTGCAAATCAGAAATTTTCCGGTCATAATACGGGTCATTCACATCCAAACCGTCCATCTGCCGTTCCAGGCGGGCTTTTGTGCCTAACGTCTGCCGAAGCTGCGCTTGCAACGCTTCCAGCTGTTTCTCTAAGTCGTTCGTATCGACAGCGGAACCGATTTTCGCCTTGATTGCATCCGCAAACCGTGGGTCGCTGACCATAGCGGAGATAATTGACGCTACCATGCGGTTCATCTCTGTCTGTTCAATGTTCAGCCGGAAAGTGCACTCGTGGCCTGTTGACGTTACCGTATTCTTGCAGTAATAGTAATAGCGGGTCTTTTTGTCCTTGCTGTGGGCTTTTGCAATATTCCCATATAGGCTTTTACCACAGCAGGGGCATTTCAGAATGCCGGACAGAATATGCGCATGGGTAGGATCGTTGACCTTCTCGCGCCGATAAGCATTGACTTTCCGTTTCTCCTGCGCGAGATTCCAATCTTCTTCAGAAATGATAGCCTCATGCTTTCCCTCGTACACGGGAAACTCCGACTGTTCAACCACGTGCATCTCATTCCGGGTACCAATCTTCTTCTCTGTCCGGCGTCTGCCATAGGCAATTTTCCCCATATATACCGGATTGTCAATGATACTTTTCACAAAGCTGGCGGAAAAACCGGGAATGGTGCCGTTCTGCCGCAGCTTCTTCACAAAGCCCTGCCGGTTCAGATATTTCGCCACACCGCTGACACCATCGTTGGTGTGAATATAGCGGTCAAAGATGGTGCGGATCACGTCCACTTCATCCTCAGCAATCAACAGTTCGCCCTTTTCAAGACGGTATCCATAAGGGGCAAAGCCGCCGTTCCATTTTCCTTCACGGGCTTTCTGCTCCCGTCCAGCCATCGTCTGTGTCCGAATATTCTCACGCTCTATCTCTGCCACCGCAGAAAGGACAGAAATCATCAGCTTGCCGGAATCCTTGGAACTGTCAATGCCATCTTCCACACAAATCAAATTGACACCGAAATCCTGCATCAGCTGCAAAGAATTCAGTACATCGGCAGCATTTCTTCCGAATCGAGACAGTTTGAACACCAGCACATATTCCACGCCATCTTTGCAGTCCTGAATGTCTTGCAGCATCCGCTGAAATTCGTGTCTGCCCTGAATATTCTTGCCGGAAAAGCCTTCGTCAGAATATTCGCCAGCCACTACCATATCTTCGTATTCAGCGTATTTTCGCAGCTTATCACGCTGAGCATCCAGACTGTATCCGTCCACCTGCATGGAAGTAGATACCCGTGTATAAAGATAGCATTTTGTTTTAGTTTTCTTCATACGGGTCGCCCCTTTCTTCCATCTCTGAACATTCATCCGTTACTTTCTTCTTCGCCAGACCTTCATTCTGAATGTAGTACTCCAACAAACGGAGCACATATTCCGGTGCATGGCGGTTATCCAGTTCCCACTCTGTCACAGTCCGATAGGGAATCTGAAAATATTTACAAAATTCCTTGCGGTTCATGCCTGTACTTTCCCGCAATTCTTTTATTTTGGTTTTGCAGTCCATTTCTTTTACCCCATAAAGCAAAAATACACGTTGCGTATTTATTATAGCATACGCCAAACAAATACGCAACGTGTAAATCAAATTTATATCAAGCGGCTTTGTCAAATTCCTGATACACCGAAACGGGTTGCTTTCCCGATACCACAGAACGTGTGCAGCCAGCATTCGCAGTCTCCTGCATCTGCCCCAATAGCTGCGGACCATACTTCTGCAACAGCCGCGACATCACATCAACACAGCGGTCAAACGCCGCATTATATTTCGGATCATCATAAACTTTGCTCAATAGGCCGCTCCTTTCCTCTATGGCTGCTCTGCGCATAGATGTTCAAAACTTCTGCCGGTATCTGTTCCAAAATCGCCACGGCACTGTCATAGTCGCGCCGCAGCTTGAGGTCTTCGATCTGCTTTAGGGTGCTGACTTTCTGCGCCGATGTAAGAGATTCTTCCAGTTCGGCATTTTTCGTTTTCAACCTTTTGTTTTCGGATGCTGTTTTCGTGAAGGCTACGCCATATTTCCGCAGCAGCGTGTCCATCTTCTCCACGCTGGGAATATAGGTATCCAGAATCTTACAGATTTCCTCCGCCCGGCTTTTTGCATTAAATGGAGTAATGCCAGTGAGCAGTTGCCCCAGTTTTTCCTTCTGTTTGGTCAGTCGGGTCATCTCCTTGAACACGCGGGGCGGAATGTGGTCGCGCCCGGTCAGGCTGGCGCTTTCGCCGCGCTCCAAATCCGGGAATTTCTTGACCATGTGTTTCCAGAACTCATCCTGCCACCAGGTCAGCTTCTTTTTGTTGCCCATAATGTCTTTGGCGCTGAGCCTGCCATCTTCCGTAAGCGGGACAAAACAAAGGTGCATATGGGGCGTTTTCTCGTCCATATGCACCACGGCAGATATAATTGTCTCTTTGGATTGATGCTGTTCCAGAAAGTGCAGAGCTTCCTCGAAAAATGTCCGAATCTCAGCCCGCTTCTTCCCCTTGAAGAACTCCGGGCTAGCAGTAAACAGCGTCTCGATCATACGGATACTGTCCTTCCGGGTACGGCATCCGGCGGCAGAAATCTGCCGTTCCGATTCCGTCCGGTACTTGCCGGGCGGTTTGACAAGATGGAAGTTGTACTTGCTTCGGCTGGTATCCACATCGGGATTGCTGGCGTACTTTTCCTTTGTGCGCTCGTTATGGGCCTCGATATTGCCGATTTCAGGCCCCTTGTATTTTGCAAATCGCATAATCGCATATTGTGCTTTTTCCATGCTCAATCCCTCCGTTTCTGCCAGACCACATCGTACCCCAGCACATCGGCCAGCTCCACGGCCTCCCGATACCGCAGTGATTCCCGCTGCAATTTCCCGGAAAGATTGGATACGCTGTCGCTCCAACCATATTCATCGTGCAGCTGGTCAACGACTTCCTGCATGGTGTAACCGGCGCGGATGATCTGCGCCTTGATTTCGTTTCGAATACTTGATTTCATGGTAATCCTCCATTTTCGCAAGTGACGCCCTTTGTCACTTGACAACTAAAACATGATTTTCTGTTGCGTCATAAAAAGAACCGGCTACGCTGGGGAGCACACTGGCTTTGGTCAATGGTGAAATTTGTGCAAATGCTGTTTTGCGATAGAAATGGCTTCCTGCGTATCGTTGGTCAACGGCGGAATATTCAACTTCACGAAAATGTGGGGTTTTTCATCGTTCGGGCTGTATCTGCGCGAGATAGTGCAGCGTGTGCACAGTTCCACGAGTCGCTATTTGATGAACTGTGTGCAGATAACAGAGAAACATTTCGCCGTTTTGAGATTGCTTCAAAAGATACCTGCAAAATCACCTCTTTTGCTGACCGCTTTAGGTATGGTCAAAATGACCCCACCTACTTCGTCCTGCTAAAGTGGTCGGGTTCAAAATGACACCAACCACTTCACATCACAAAACCGAGAATATTTACATGGTTCTGGTCGTACCCAAAATGGGCACGACCACTTTATCCGCATGAAGCGCCTCTAATATATGAGGTAACAGGGTGAATCGCTGCGTACATACGTACCGGCGACCAGAGCGAAAATCAATCCCGCCAGTCTTCCGGTACGTACGTACACTGTGAAGCGTCCGTAAACTCGTTTATATGTGGCCTTGCCACCGCCTCAATGCCCATAAAGCCCCACACCCGGCGTCCTGCCGAATTGGTGATCGTGTTGCAGTGTTCCAGATTGTACTTGCCGCAGGCTGCCACCAGCGCATCGCTGAAGCTGCGGCGTTTAAGAGCAGTCAGACTATTTTCCTCACACCACATCCGATAAATGTCGTAGCAATCCTTTGAGCTGATGGACGCATCCGCTTTCAGCCGGATGTAGCCCTCGGATTCCAGAAAGTCAAACACATTGTTGTTGTCCCGCTTAACGGCCTCCCGATTCTCTTTGGTGCGCTGGCTTTCGGTGAACTTGAAGTTGTTTGCCACCAGCCGCTGCAGTCCCGCAAAGGCCCAGAGGAATATGCCCTCGATTTCTGCCTTCATCTTTTCGGAAAGGTCGGGATCATCCACGCGGTCAACAGGTTTCTCTTTGGTGGTCAGCACCAGCTGCCGCCGGTAGAAGCCGTCGCTGCGGTCAAAAAGGGCTTGCAAGTCGCCGTTGCTGAACGCCAGAAGGCGGGCGCACATCCAGCCCTGATAACTCTGCTTGCCTTTATGCTCCAAATCCATCTTGCCCTGCGCGGTGACGATGGATTTGACGTAGTTAGTCTGGCGCAGTGCCTCCATCCGCATATCGTCGTCCACACACAGCAGAATGTGTTCCAGATCAGCGCGGGCGAAGCGATTCTCTGAGATTTTGCCGATGCTGCCATCTTTCATATTGCTGCCGAACAGGGTGGACAGCACCGCGCCAATCTGACTTTTACCCTCGCCGCCGTTGCCCTTAATGACCATCATGCGCTGGCCCTTGTTGCTGGGAATCAGGCAGTACCCGATAAACTCCTGCAAGGTGGGAATGTCCTCCGAGTAAAGCAGCCCATCCAGAAAAGCCAGCCAGCGGGTCGGTGGGGGAGCATCGGGATTGTAGAGCACCGGCAGGCGACATCGAACGATCTCCGGCTTGCCCTCTGTAAAGGTGCCATCCAGCATTAGTGTCCCATTTGCCAGATGAATCCGGTCTGCCTCCGGCGGGAAGTCCTCCACCAGTGCGGCCAGCTTCATCAGCTCTACAATGTTGCTGATCTTGCGTGGGATATTGCTCACCGCGCAGCAGCGCACCTCGTCAAAGATTTCGCTGCGCAGGGGCAGATCATCAGTCACACGGCCATCGGGCGTGAAAAAAGCCCCGTTTGTGTAGATGATCTTGTGTCTGCTGAGAAAATCATCACAAAACAGGGCTTCGTTGATACTTTTGCCGTCAAACCAGACAGGCTGGTTGACCTCACGCGATTGCTCGTTCTTCGCCACGGTGCTGCACCTCCTTTTCCAGACGTTTGAGCCTCCGCTCCAGTGCGGCGATGGTTCCGTCCTTCAGCAACATATCTATCGCTTTCACACGCTGTTCCAGTTCCGCAAACATGAGAATGTCCAGCAGGTATTCCACATAGTCGATCATCTGACTCGCCTCCACAAAGCGGTCGTCTAATTCGTCCTCCGGCGATTGCGGGGCGTACTCGATTTTCCAGTGTTCCAGCAAGTGCAGATAATCACACAGCACCCGTTGGCAGTACATCTCATCGTTGCGGAAGGCCCGCGCTAGCGGATAGGGCTTTTTCAGTGCCACAGCTGCCGGGGGCTTGTCCGGGTCGATGCCAAAGTCATAGGCCAGCTTCTTTGCGGCCTCGTAGCTGCTCAGGCCGAACAGCCGCGCCACAAAATCGATCACATCCCCGGTAGCCCCGCAGCCAAAGCAATAGAAATAATCCCTGTTCAGCTTCATGCTGGGATGCCGGTCATCGTGGAAGGGGCAGCAGATCATATCGCCCCGGTTGACCTTACAGCCGTAGTATTCGGCGGCCTGCTTCACGGTGACAGCGGATTTTACAGTTTCAAATAAATTCATAGGCTTTGTCCTCCATTATTTATTGACGGTATCTGCCCGTCTGCCTGAATATACGGGGAAAAAGCCTATAAACCGAAAAATCCGCTAAAAGTGCAAGAAATGAAAAAACGCCGCCCTGAAATCTTGCAAAAATGCAAGACCTCAGAGCGGCGAAGCCAGCGGAAAGCATTTGCCCGCGCTGGTTTTATCAGGTATAATGGATAAAGAGAGTTTTCAGAAGAGAGGTGCGTCACATGGAGGGAGCCTATCTGCCCGGCAATATCCGGCAGCGGATGCAGGAGCTTATGAAGGAACATAAAATTACCCAGGCACAGCTGGCGACCCGCATCGGCAGCACCGAGAGCGCCATCAGCCGGTTTGTCAGCGGTAAGACTGATAAGATCAGCACAGAACATTTGCTCCGCATTGCGAAAGTGTTTGAAGTCTCCACAGATTTCCTGCTGGGGGAAGTCAACACGCCCGACCGGACAAATTTTGATATTGAAGAACTGGGCCTGTCGGTGCAGGCGGCGCGGAATCTGTACACCGGAAAAGCCAATGCAGAGATCGTCAACCGCCTTTTGGAAAGCCCTCGCTTTGCAGAAGTCACCTATATGATTGAGCAATATTTTGACGATACGCTGGCCGCCGGTTTCGCCGGACAGAACCAGATGCTTACTACTCTCAGCGCCATGCTGCGCCGAAACAATAAAACAGACGCTGCGGTGCAGGCGGCCAGAACTGTCAACCGGCAGAAAGTTCCCGTATATCAGGCAGACCTGACGATGATACAGAACACATTTATGGCGGCGCTGCGGGAAGTGAAGAAAGAGATCGGCAACGATTTCACAGCAGCGCAGTCCTTGACCAAGGGCATCACTCAGCAGATGTTTACCGAACTCACCAAAGGGGCGGATGTTCATACTCCGACCATCACGCCCGAAATGATTTCCGCCGCCGTCACCCAGAGCGCAGCGGGGATGGACGGTGTGCAAAAGGAAGCATTAGACAAGTTCGGTCAGGCGCTGACGGAATTTCTCCAATCCACCTTAGACCACGCGCAGGAGAAGCAAAATGCCGACCCGGAGCAATGAGCAGCTGTGCAGACTGGCACAGAAAGGGGATACGGCTGCCCGTGACATTCTGCTGGAAAAGAATCTGGGATTCATCCGAAAAATTGCGCTAGAGCAATACCGAAACATGGGGCTGGATGAAAATGATATTGGAATTGATTTGGATGATTTGATGCAGGAGGGAAGTATCGGCCTGCTGAACGCGATCCCTTTGTTTGATGCCGGACGGGGCATGAAATTTCTGACCTATGCAGCACCGGCGCTCCGCAACGCCATGACGGACTGCATCCGCGCCGCCCTCGGTTTATTTGAGCAACGGATGGTGGATAAGAAAGACGGCCCCGGCTTCCAGAGAGTATATCTGGATGACGTTCTCTCAGAGGATGAACGGATGCTGCGGATCGAAGCCATAGCCGACCCTCACACCCAAACGCCGGAGCAAATCTATATCCAAAAAGA
>DBFSDV010000015.1:0-8460 GCA_048417135.1 Candidatus Limivicinus sp.
CCCTATTAGTTAAAAAATTTTTTGTTTCTTTTTCCTCTTCCGGCCGCTCTCTCCCGTTAATTTCTTTGCGGCCGCGCTGCCGGCTCCGGTCTATTTTTCCCGCCCCTGCATATACTTCAGCAGCGCCGGATTTTAAAAGGAGGCGGAGACATGCGGCTTTTGAGATATGGCAGCAGCGGCCCTTCGGTACAGCTTTTGCAGCTGGCCCTGAACCGGGCGGGCTTCGGGCAGCTGGACACCGACGGGAGCTTCGGCCGGGCCACGGAGGCGGCCCTGCGCGGCTTCCAGTCCGCCATGGGCATAGGGGCGGACGGCATCGCCGGGCCCGCGACCCACCGGGCCATACTGCCCTGGTACCTGGGCTATGCCCTCCACAAGGTGCAGCCGGGGGACAGCGTCTACCTTCTCTCCCGGCGCTACGGCAGCAGCCAGGAGGCCATACTTTTGGCAAACCCCGGGCTGGAGCCTTTAAAGCTACGGCCGGGCCAGGAGCTGGTTGTCCCCTTCTCTTTCCCGGTGGTGCCCACGGGCATCAGCTTCTTCTCCGCCCTGGTGGGCTACTGCGTCCGGGGCCTGGCCGCCCGCTATCCCTTCATATCCACCGGGGAGATAGGCCGCAGCGTCATGGGCCGGCCCCTGTGGCGGCTCAGCCTGGGCAGCGGGAAAAACCGGGTGCTCTACAACGCCTGCCACCACGCCAACGAGTGGATATGCACGCCCCTGCTTTTAAAGTTTGCCGAGGAGCTCTCCGCCGCCTTTGCCGCCGGCGGGCGCATCTTCTCCCAGAGCGCGGCGGAGCTGCTGGACTACGCCTCTGTGTACATGGTCCCGGCGGTGAATCCCGACGGCATGGACCTGGCCTCCGGGGAGCTCCAGGAGGGGGACTACTACCAGGCCGCCCGGCGCATCGCCGCCGACTACCCCGCCTATCCCTTCCCCCGGGGCTGGAAGGCCAACATCCGGGGGGTGGACCTGAACCTCCAGTACCCCGCCGGCTGGGAGCAGGCCCGGGAGATAAAGTTCGGCCAGGGCATAGTCTCCCCGGCTCCGGCGGACTATGTGGGCCCTTCCGTGCTCTCCGCCCCTGAGGCCCGGGCCATGTACGACTACACCCTGGCCCTGGACCCGGCCCTGGTGCTGGCTTACCACACCCAGGGACGGGTGATATACTGGAAATACCTGGATATGGAGCCCCCGGGGGCGGGGGATATAGCCGGGACCTTTGCCGCCGTCTCCGGCTATGCGGCCCAGGCCACCCCCTACGCCGCCGGCTTTGCCGGTTACAAGGACTGGTTCATCCAGGATTTCGACCGCCCCGGCTTCACCATAGAGGCGGGGCTGGGCTCAAACCCCCTGCCCCTGTCCCAGTTCGGGGAGATCTACCGGGATAACCTGGGCATACTCAGCCTGGGTGCCCTGGTCACCTGACTTTTTTACACATTGTTTATGTACAAACGCGCCCTTCTATAGTATTATGTGGGACGGAAAGGAGGGCGTATACATGGACATACTCCGCTATGCTCTCATAGTTTTTCTGGCCTATCTGCTGGGCTGCTCCAACATGGCCCTGTATCTCTCAAAGCTCAAGGGCGTGGATATGCGCGCCGGGGGCTCCGGCAACCTGGGGGCCTCCAACGCCCTGGTGCTCATGGGCTGGCGCTTCGGGATACTGGTGGGCCTCCACGACATAGGCAAGGCCGTGCTGGCCGTGGCCCTGGCCCGGCACTTTGCCGGGGAGCTGCCGGGCATCACCGCCGCCGCAGGGGTGGCCTGCGTCCTGGGGCACATTTTCCCCTTCTACCTCCGCTTCAAGGGGGGCAAGGGCTTTGCCTCCTACCTGGGCATGACCCTGGCCCTGAACTGGAAGTTCGCCCTGGTGGTGCTGCTGATAGTGGTGCTGGTCACTTTGATAAGCGACTACATCGTTGTGGGCACCGTGACCACGGTGCTGATAGTCCCCGCCTACAGCGCCCTCACCGGCAGCCTGCTGCTGGCGGCCATACTCTCCCTGGCCACCCTGGTCATTCTCTTCAAGCACCGGGAAAATTTCCTGCGCCTGTGCCAGGGCACCGAGATCGGCCTGCGCAGGGCCCACCGGGGGGACGACAGGCAGAAATAGCTCCGGGCATACTTTTGCCCGCCAGCGCCCTCACCGGGGCAAAAATCCAAAAGCCCAGACCTGTCTCCCGCCGGGAAGCGCCCGGCGGGAGACTTTTCATATTTGAGCTTATGCCGCCTTGTCCCGGATGCCCGCCGCCTCCAGCATGTCGTCTATGCTCACGGCGTAGCCCCGGCTTGGGTCGTTGACGAAGACATGGGTACGTCCATGATACCTACATTATAGCTTGGGCAGCCGTGGGAAAAGATCTATCTCGATTTTTCCTCCGGCTTCTCGCTTGTACTCCACCTTACATAGCACGGCTTTAAGTAGTCGGTTTCTTTCTTCCGGGCTCATTTCGTAATAGCTTTCAAGTAGCTGCTCAGTCTGCGGTATCAATTTTGGCAGGGCATCTCTTTCTTCTAATTCACCCCTAGTCTTGTCCAGCTGTTCGAGATATTGTCTTACTTCGTCCATAGACTGCTCTATCTTTTCTCGCCGTTCCTTAAAAAGCTCTAGGGTATAGACCCCTTGTTCCACCAGGTCAAAGGCATTGTCCAGTTGCTTTCTCAGCGCAGACATTCTTTCTTCCTGTTCCGCTCTCATTTCATCGCACCTGGCTATATCTTCGGCGAATCCCTTTGTCTCAATCTTGACCTTGTAACCATCCAACCATTTCCTCAGAGACGAAATGATTTCTTGTTCCACTTTATTGTAGTCAGCAGTGGCATTATGACAGTTACGGGAATTAACGCAACGGAACCTGGGTATCGCTCCCTTCTTTTTCGATGTCACCGTTCGTCCAATTCTTTTTCCGCAGCAAGCGCAAAAAATAAGCCCTGCAAAAGCATTTTGTAATTGGTCGTCTTTTTTTACCTTTAATCCTGGTTGCTTTTCTATTCTGCGGCTTTGAACATCCATGAACAGCTCTTCATCCACAAGAGCAGGATGAAGTCCTTCAAACAAGGTATAATCCGCCATGTTCTTCAGGTGTTTTATCTTTTTTACTACGACGCCATTTTCAAAGCTTTTTTGCTGTTGGCAAAAGCCTCGGCGAATTTTGCCCATATATACTGGGTTCGTTAATATATTGGAAATTGTGGAATAAGTCCATAAGTCTCCATGCCGAGTAGGTACTCCGTTGTCATTAAGATAGTTAGCTATTATCTTTGTACCATTACCTTCCATATACATGGCAAATATCTTTCTAACTACCCTGGCTTCTTCTGGAACTTCCTCCAGCGTGTAGCCTTTTTCGTTTTCTAGTTTTTGTCTTCTATAGCCGTAAGGCGGAATGCTGCCCAGATACTTGCCTTCAGTTGCCGAACTTTGTCTCCCACGAATCAGACGACGATTGATCGTCTTGTACTCCCTTCGGCTCATAAACAGTCCAAACTCGAAGTACTCTTCATCATATTCGTTGCTGGGGTCATAAGTCTTCATGGGGGTAATTATTTTCGTCCCAGAAAACTGAAAAACTTGGCTAATATATGCTTGGTCTGCGCCGTTGCCTCTGGCAAGCCGTTCTACATCTACTACCAGCACCCCGGCATAGATTCCGGCATTTACCTCCTCCAGCAGTTTTTGAACTTCTGGCCTAGCAGCTATAGATTCCCCGGATACCACCTCGTAATATGTTTTCGCTACGTAAAACCCTCTGTCGCTTGCAAGTTTATCCAGAATTGCCTCGTGCCTTTTCAGTGTTTCCTCAATACTCAAATCAGCATAATCCCGGTCAAAGCGAGACTTTCGGAGGTATTTTACGTACTGCTCCATAAGGGCCTCCTTTCATACATATTATACAAAGTGATAACCCGGACGTCAAATTTTCATGGTTTGAAAATAATGGATTTTATCAATAAAATTCAGCCTTGAATATTCGTCCCCTCAATTTGTGGTGCAGCAGCACTGCTCTGCCTACGCCTGTAAGATTCTGAGACAATGCTTGAGAGAGTAGTCATTCTGTTTACATCCTCTTTGCAAAAATCATCGTGTATTCTGATTGTCAATTCCTTGCTGGTCAATGTATCTGCAACCATACTCACTTTGCCATCCTTTTGCCATCTTCTTGCTTTAAAAGCCCGTTTCTCTTAATATCATTAACTATATAAGCCAAAATATTCTTTAACTAGCAGTTATTTCAAAGGCAAGTCAGACGGCGGACGGCAGCCGCTCCATAGGCTTTTCACCTCCCCCCATGCTCATGGCGGGGCGTTCTGTTCTGTGACGTACAGCTAACGCAAGTATCATTGTCCCCTCATACGGCTCATGGCCCACAGCCTTGCCAAGGCTGCCTGCCGTGCTGGTGTTTATCGCAAGCGCACCCACGGCCCGGCTCCCCATATGAGGAATGTATCTGTTTGCCCTATTCAATTTTCAAAATGTGTCTCACGGTGAGACACATTTCCGGCTGTCTGTCAGCCTGAAAAAAGGTGCCTTTCCGGCGCCCTTTTGCAGGCCGGCAGCTTTTAGAAGGACGATGCACTCTCGTCCTTCCCCTTTCTCAGTTCATATTTTTTATGTACGCTGCCAGCATATCGATGAAGTCTGCATTGGTGGGGGCGTTTTCCAGCCTGCGCCCGGCGATTTCCCACAGAGCTTCCCGGTCCCCGTGATTCCAGCAGTGGAACACCAAGTTCCTCAGACCGTGTTCTATGGCGTATGGCTTAACGCCAAAATACTTGGCCGTCTCCGGGTACAGCCGCTTTGTTATAAGGTAGACACTGCTCTGCCCGTTTGCCACCCGCTCTATCATGTACGCCGCATAATCGAATCCTCTCAGTCTGCCGCTGGCCCCTATGCATCTGAGCAAGCGGTCAGGTGTAAGCGGCAGTCCAGGCTGCCTATTCGGCGGTAAAAAATAGCTCATGGTTTATCCTCCCTTTCAATTTATTTGTATACGAAAGAGACGGCCATGGAGGAGAACGGCATCGGGTTTCGCTTCGCTTTTTGCTGCACATATCTTGTTTTCACTTTTTGCTCCAGACATTTCAAAAAGCACATTATCGTTCTCCTTTTCTCTCTAATGTGCTTCAATTATAGCATTATTCTCAAATTTTTGTTCAACAATCGATAGCCATTTATCGCCTGTCACAGTGGTGCTATTGTAGATAAGCGGCGAAAATCACAGGATTTTTGAGTATAAAAATCCCCTGCAATTTCAAAAATTGCAGGGGATAAGTATGATGTATCAATGTTTCCTTAAAATTAGCCAGTGGGCAAAACCTTAGCCAGACTTTGGCGCTAATCTTAGGGCGGAGTTGAAACTGCTTCACCCGTACTGCTCTGCCATGTAGATGCTGGCCCGGCTTTGGATCTGGGCGGCAGCCTTTTGGACATCTATATTGCCGGCAAAAAATGCCTGGGCATCCCGCAGTACCAAGTCTATCTGCTGGCTATCGTTATTACAAATAGCCGAGATAGAGTCAATGGCATTCTGCAGCATCTTTACAAAGCGATCATCGGTGACCTCAATTTTCATTTCTTCGGCAAATGGACTCATAGTAATGATTGTTCCGCCAGCCCCTACCCATTCCATATGATCCTGGACGATGTAGTCAAGACCGGCCTGTGTCAGTGGCAGGGCCTGACCTGACAGACGTTTCTGATAATCATCCGATAGCAGGCTGGACAGCAGGGACCAGGCCCCATTCTTGTCCTTGCAGTTGACTGAGATTCCAAGGGCCACCAGAGGCATCATAGCCGTGCCCCCTTCCGGCAGGCTCGGCAGACCATAGCTCCGCATATTTTCATGCAGATAGGAGTTAAAAACCACCAAGTCATTAATGCACAGGAAATTTCTCAAGCTTAGCATCTGCTCCCCTGTATACATCATATTCACCTGATTTGAGGTGTCCTCCTGCTCCGGCAGCTGTTTTGCCATCTCCAGCACCGCCTGAAATTCCGGGCTGTCAAAGTTACATTTCAGGCTGTCCCAGTCGGCGAAGCGGCTGTAGCTAAGATTCAGCATGCAGTCCAGAAAGCTGCGCTTTGACATAGCAATGCCAAACGGGTTTGAGCCCTCGCCGGTTTTTCCAAAAAGCTGGGCCATGTTAAAAATATCCAGCTGATCTATGCCGGTATATTCCGGGTCACCTACAAAAGTGCTTATACCGTAGGCCGGCACAAGGGTGTACAGCTTTCCGTCGCTCTCCATTGCCTTCACCGGGGCGCTGAGCAGCTTCACGGAGCTAAGGCTCTCATCTGCCTCTAGATATGGATAGAGATCCTCCAGCAAGCCGGCCTGCTGATATTTTTTCATAGGCAGGCTCTTCAAATCAAGTAGGTCCGGGCCGGCGCCCGAAACGATTTCCATGTCCAGCAGTTCCGCCCCAGAAAGATCTCCGTCATCGGAGCGCATTTTAGAATAGTCGACTATCTCTATGATATAATTTTCGCTTGTCTGGTTAAACTCCGCCACAAGGCCCGCAATGGGGAACGGGTCCAAAGTGCCAAGGCGCAGAGTAGTAACCTGGGACATGTCCACATCCGTAGGCCTCAATATAGTACAGCCATTTACATCTCTGTAGGCAAAGCGCCTTCCACTTGTACTTTCCATGGCTGTAGCATTGCCTGTAACCCCGGCAGTAACCCAATTCAAAACATCTTGCAGCTGTTTATCCCTGTTCATTCCCTTAATTCCGTTGCCGTCATGTATATAAAAAGAAAAGTATTCCTCGTCATATGCACGGTCAAGCAGCCCCTCAATCTGTGTTTGAGGTTCATAATACAGTTCCGCACTGCCTGTCTCCGGGTCAAAGCAGAAAATCTGCCCCAGGTCCTCCTCGGAGGCCTCAAGCCCCTGCTTGTATTCCAGCACGGCTACCTTGCCGTCCTCCATAAAGCAGGCATCCGCTATATGATTTTGGGTCTTGTATCCGGATATCAGTTCACCCTCAGTATTGTATATGCTCACTGCTTTTTCGCTGTAAAAGCCGATGTTCTCCCCATCGTACATGATTTCATTGCTCGCTGTGCCAAAGCTTTTTCCCAGCTCTATGAGCTGTTTTTCACCGCTTTGCCAGTCAATTATACCTGCCACATCGTAGCTATTGTCCCAATCATCTGTACCGTCTTCCAGTCTGGGTACAATACACTTGAGCGCAACAAGCTGCCCGTCGTCCAAAATTCGTATAACCACATTGAAGCTCCAAAAGTCTTCATTCGGTTCAAGCCTTAACGTTTCCCCCACCGGGTACAACTGATTATTGTTGTCTAAAACATACTCTGTTATGTTCATAACCCCGGCGTGGTCAAGGTACCTTGTTTCCGTGTATACCCCATAGTCCGAAATAGAAATGTACGCCAAATCATCATATTTAGTTGGAGGATTGATTTTTTCCTGGACATATCTGCGCTGCGTATAGCCCTTGTCCGCTTCCATAGTCGCTTCCGTTTTCTCCGTGTCGCAGCCAGTAAGGGACAGTGCAAGGCTTAGCAGCAAAATAATCGCAATAATTTTTTTCATATTTGTCCCCCTTTATCAATCAAGCTTGCCGCTTTCAGCCTAACATTCAGTAAGCTCATGTTTTAAATATCAGGCTTATATCAAGGGGTGGGATGATCCCCATCTAGCGAAGATCATCCCACGTTTTGATAATAGCAAATTAGAACGGCCCGTCATACGGCAACAGATGCCCAATAGTTGTTCCATAGTTATAATATGCCATATTCCTCCATGTGTCGGTCCCAAGATCACCATCTATAGACAGGCCATGTTTTCTCTGGTATATTCTTATTGTTGCCTCAGTCGCCTCTCCAAACCATCCGTCCACACAGCTGTCAACATTAAGAACAAATCCAGGATTTTGGCTGGCATATTCGCTATAAGAGTTGTCTTGGTACAAATAGCCCTGCGCCACACGTACCGCCCCTCGGCTATTAGGGCGAGTCCAGCCAACCCAATGATTTCTATCTGAGTACATGACATAATAACTATACTGGGGAGTTACGCCGGCGGGAAGATTTCTAGTGCCAGTTATAGAGACTGCATCATAAGTACATGAATCTGCAAACGCAGATACCGGGAATATGCACACTGCCATCACAAGTACCAGAAATACTGCTACGAGCTTCTTTTTCATTAATGTTCAATCCTTTCTTTTCAATTTTTATCGCAACTACACAAGCATGTGCACCTGCCGGATAATAGCTTACAAACTTTCTCCCTTACGTTCTTAATGGTATCTAGAATAGTGGCGATTTCAGTAGTGCTTCTTAACGCTTGACATTTTTCGGGTTCTTATCCGGTTTAATGTTGGGACGCGTCGGCTGATATAGAGAGCCTATGCACACTGGGGGCCAGCCATAGGTCTCTATATTGATTGCCTTGTTGATGATTTTAGCCGCTGCTTTTTCAATTT
>DBFSDV010000016.1:0-29559 GCA_048417135.1 Candidatus Limivicinus sp.
GAGCGCGAGAGAGAGCGAGAGCGAGCGCAGACGCTTTACCGTTGTCTCTACGACAGGATCGTTATCAAGCGCCGCAAAGTATAAGCGGCTCTACGATAGGATCGTTATCAAGCGTAAGATGTAACGGCGTTATGGGTGTGCCCATTACCTTTTTGGATAAATACAATCCAGAGCAATTTGAAATTGTCGGGATTACTTTGGGAAATACCGTTGATTACGAAATGACAGCCATTTATGAAAATGCTGTTCAGCACAATCAGAATGGCAGTATGCAAGGCGGAAGTAAGGTCAACACTCGGGCTGCAATCCTTGTAAAAGATAGACCTACAAATAAGGTGTATTATACCGCGGACAATGCAGACGGATATTTGGTAAGCATATATCCTCGCATTTTGATAAGGAGGAAGGTAAACTGTGAAAATAGAGCCGAAACAAATCAAAGTCAGAGAAGTGTTTGACAGCTATGCCGACAATGGTGACGACGGCGTTTTTGCCTATGGCGGCAGGCTTGCCATTCGCCCGCCCTATCAGAGGGAATTTGTCTATAATATTGAGCAGGCGGAGTCCGTTATTCAAACAGTACTGAAAGGCTTTCCTCTGAATGTTATGTACTGGGTAAGAGTAGGGAACGACAGTTACGAGGTTTTGGACGGTCAGCAAAGGACCTTATCTGTCATGCAATATTTAAAACATCAGTTTTCCATCACCCTTGACGGCAAAAAATATTATTGGGACGCTTTGCCTGACGATAAGTATAACGCCATTATGAACTATGAGTTTATGGTCTATATTTGTGAGGGTGAGGAATCTGAAAAATTAGAGTGGTTCAAAGTCGTCAATATTGCCGGGGAAAAGCTGTCAGATCAGGAACTCCGAAACTCTGTTTACACAGGTGAGTGGCTTTCAGACGCAAAACGGCATTTTTCAAAACGTAACTGTGCTGCAAAGCTGATGGCGGATAAATATATAACTGGCGACCCGAACAGGCAAGAGCTTCTTGAAAAGGCATTAAAAGGAATTTGCGAGTATCAAGATATCAAGGAAATCACAGAATATATGGCGCAGCACAAATCAGACGCAGACGCAGACGAATTGTGGCAGTATTTCCAAGATGTTGTTCATTGGGTAGAGAAAATATTCCCACTATACTTTTCGGATATGAAAGGTCTGGACTGGTGCCATCTCTATAACACATACCATGAACGCACTTATAATTCTTCGGTAATGAGTGCAGAGGTAAAAAGGCTGCATGAAGATGACGAGGTGCAGAAATCAAAAGGTATCTATGAATTTTTGCTTTGCCGGGATACAGACCCGTTTGCTGGCAGACTTCTTAATTTGCGGGCATTTGATAAGCGGGATAAAATGGCTGCATATAGCCGGCAAAACGGGATATGTCCCGTCTGCGGTGAACATTTTGCGTATGATGAAATGGAGGGCGACCATATTAAACCGTGGAGCAAAGGTGGACAAACGACCCTAAATAATTGCCAAATGCTATGCAAATCCTGCAATGCAAAAAAGACAAACAAATATTAAGTCAGGTTTTTTAATTTACTAGCAAAGGCAGAAAAGGCCGTTGAGAATAAATTTATTGCTTCGTGTTCTTGACGGCTTTTCCCGTCTTTGCTGTTTAGTAGTCAAGAGGACGCAAACGGCTGGGCCGCTTGCGTCCTCAATTTGCTATGTCAGCGCTGTAAAACATCGTTCTATCATTTCGCACAACACATGAAAAAGCGGGTAAGAAATTTTACATCTTATCCGCTTTCCGTTGCAATATGTATATCAGCTGCCCCATTTCAGTTGGTTGTTGATACTGTTTTATGGGCATCCATCTCTGCGGACTGTTTTTTCATGTTTTCCTATTCTTTCAGGCGTTCGGGCCGTCTCCGGCTTTTTCGCTCTGCTTCTGCTCCAGGCCCCGGAATATCCTCCGCATCACTATCACTGCCGCAAAGGCCAGTATGAACTCGGCAAAGGGCTGGGCATAGGCCAGGCCGTACATGGGGAAGAGGGCGTTGAGGACGAAGAGGGCGGGTATCTCCAAAACTATCTTGCGCATGACGGCAAAGAGCAGGGATTTGCTGCCCATGCCGCAGGCCTGGTACATACCAACGCCCAGAAAGTCCACAGCCATAAAGGGCAGAGACAGGCTCAGTCCTTTGAGGAAGGCGGAGCCCAGCTCTATCACGTTGGCATTTTCTATGAACAGGCCCACCAGTGTCCTGCTGAACACAAAGCAGCCCAGAGTAGCCAGGCACAGGGTGCTGAGAATGAGCTTGGCCGTAAAGACCATGGCCTCCTTCATGCGCTTTACGTTCCCGTCGGCATAGTTGTAGCCCACCAGGGGCATGATGCCGTTGGATATGCCCATGTTCACATACATGAACACCATCTGCACCTTGCTGGCTATGCCCATGGCCGCCACTGCCTCGGAGCCGTAATCGGCGGTGAAGTTGTTGAGGATGGTCATACCGGTGACATTCAGCAGATTCTGCACCATGGCAGGCACGCCCACGGCAAAGATGCCCAGGGCCACGCTCTTGCCGCACAGGGCCATGGACGGGTGCAGGCAAACATAGCTGCGGCCCCTCTTGGCCAGCACATATATGAAGAAGTACAGGCAGGCCACGCAGTTGGAGATGAAGGTGGCGCAGCCGGCACCGGCGGCCCCCATGCCCAGGCCCCAGGGCATGATGAATATGGGGTCCAGGACGATGTTCAGCAGGCAGCCGCTCATGGTGCCTATGCTGGCGTTTATGGCCGAGCCCTCGGCCCTCACCAGGTAGCCCATCACCACGTTGGTGATGGCCGGTGCGGCTCCCAGGCTCACTGTCCAAAAGAGGTACTGCCTTGTGGCCTCAACGGTGGTCCCGTCTGCCCCCAGCATATTCAGCATACCGTCGCTCAAAAGGCTGTAGACCAGAGAGAAGGCCAGGCCGCAGATTATTGAACAGTAGATGCCGAAGGCCGCACTGCGGCGCACGGTGTCGTATTTTTTAAGGCCCAGAGCCCGGCTCATCATGCTGGAGCTGCCCACGCCGAAGAGATTGTTCACGGCGTTGAAGGCCAGCAGCAGCGGAGCCGCCAGGGTCACCGCCGCATTCTGCACCGGGTCGTTGAGATAGCCCACGAAATATGTATCCGCCAGGTTGTAGAGTATCATCACCAGGCTGCCCATTATGGTGGGCACCACCAGCCGGGCTACGGCCCTGGGAATTGGCAATTTTTCAAATAATAGCTGCTTGTCGCTGTCGTTCATTTTATCACCTTGGTATGAGCATTATGCTCCCTAAAGAAAGCATACCCGCTGCCCGGCAGCGGGTATACTCTTGTCTGCTTTATTCCGTCTCAATGGCAGCAGCAGCCGCCCTCGTCTCCGTCCTCATGGCAGCCGCAGCCGCAGGAGCCGCCCTCGTCACCGCCATGGCAGCCGCCTCCGCAGCCTCCGCAGCCTCCGCCGCAGGCGCCGGCAGTGTCGATAATGGGCAGGCGGCCGGTGATAAGCATGTCGGCGGCGGTATCCGCATGGCCGCAGTAGCCGGCCACGGGGACTATGCCGTAGTCCAGCAGCAGGGAGCGGGCCTCGGCGCCGATGTTGCCGCAGATGACCGCATCCACGCCCTGCTCCTTCATCAGGTCGGCCATGGCCTGGTGGCCGTGGCGGTCGGAGCAGTCCACCAGAGTCTTTTTGCAGTCCTCCACGCCGCTGCCGTATTCATATATGGCAAAGCACTCGCAGTGGCCGAAGTGCTCAAATATCTCTCCGTCCTTGTAGGTGACAGCTATACGCATGTTATTAGATCTCCTTTTCGATGTAATCAACTATGGGAGCAATATGCTCGCCGCTGACGGACTCCACCTCTCCGGCATCCACCATGGTAGCTATGACAGGGTCGATGGGCAGCCGGGCAATGTGCTCTATGCCGTGCTCTGCGGCTATCTTCTCCACCTTGCTCTCGCCGAAGATGAAGTGCTCCCTGCCGCAGTCCGGGCATTTGAAGTAGGACATGTTCTCCACAATGCCCAGTACCGGTACATTCATCATATCCGCCATGTTCACGGCCTTGGTGACTATCATGCTCACCAGGTCCTGGGGGGAGGTGACGATGACTATGCCGTCCACCGGCAGGGACTGGAACACGGTGAGGGGCACATCTCCCGTTCCGGGGGGCATGTCCACGAACATGTAGTCCACATCCTGCCAAATCACGTCGGTCCAGAACTGGGTGACGGCTCCGGCGATGACCGGGCCCCGCCAAACTACCGGGGAGGTCTCGTCCTCCAGTATGAGGTTGATGGACATTATCTGCATGCCCGTGTGGGTGCGCACGGGGATGATATACTCGTCGGTGGCGGTGGCATGCTGGTGGATGCCGAAGGACTTGGGGATGGAGGGGCCGGTGATATCCGCATCCAATATGGCGCAGTTATAGCCCCTGCGCTGCAGCTCCGAAGCCATGAGGCTGGTGACCAGGGACTTGCCCACGCCGCCCTTGCCGCTGACTACGGCTATGACCTTCTTCACGCTGGACTGGGGGTTGAGCTCCTTGCGGAAGCTCTCGGCACTTCTCTCGGAGCAGTTTTCACTGCAGGAGGAACAATCGTGGTTGCACTCGCTCATTTCTGTTATCTCTCTGCCTTTCCTTACTTTACTGATAGCATGGGTACATTATATACCATTTATCCCATTAGTCAAATTCCCTTTTATGAATTTTTAAGTTTCTCCCCTTCAGGGCTTCATCTTTTTCAGCGCCCTCACCAGGTACATGGCGGCAAAGCCGGTGAAGCTGCCGCTTATAATTCCCGACACAGCCAATATGGGGCCGTAGGCCAGCACCCCCGGGGTCTGTACTATAAGCACGCAGGCCAGCAGCTGGCCGGCGTTGTGGGCTATGCCCGCCAGGGCGCTGACTATCCACAGCTGCTTTTCACTGAAAAGCTTCACCGTCAGGCACATGACTATATAGGCCAGGGCGCCCCCGGCGGCGCTGTAGAGCAGGGAGGCCATGCTGCCGGAGAACATGGCGCCCATTATCACCCGAACGGCCAGCACCGCCCCGGCCTCCTTCCGGCCCACCAGCAGCATGGTCACCAGGGTGATGATATTGGCCAGGCCCAGCTTCACCCCGGGGATGGGCGCCGGCGGGGGCAGCTGGCTCTCTATCATGAATATGGTCAGGGCGATGGCGGTGAGCAGGGCCATGAGAGCCAGCTTCCTGGTCTTAGGCATCTATGCCGCCCCCCTCTATCCTTATCGCCAGGCGGTGGGGCATGCACACTATGGGCACTCCCCCCTTGTCTATGGCCCCCTGGGCCACGCATATGCCGTCGGGGCAGTCCGCCTCCGTTACGGATATGCGCCCCGGCTCCACGTGCACGGTGTTGTGGCCATAGCCGGTGTCTATCTCAATGTCATAGCTCTCAGTGACCTTGGACAGGTCTATCCTGTCGTACTCCACCCCGTCCACGGTGATGACGGCTACGGTGCCGCCCCCCAGGCTGCTCAGAGCCCACCAGCCCAGCAGGCCCAGCAGCACCACGGCCAATAATATAATTGTCCAAATCCTTGTTTTTCTGTCCATAGGCTACATATTAGTTTATTCTCAGCCCCTTGTCAATCATGAACGGCCGCCGGCTTTAACATATATTTCTGGCATTTCGGAGAAACATATGTTATATTATAGAGAAATCCAAACTTGCAGGAGAGGAGGCAGGCCATGGAGGTCTTTCTGGAATATGCCCTGACCACGTCAAAATTTGCGGTCATTATACTGTCCATACTCATCCTTGCCCGCTGCCTGCGCTCCATGCTCAGTGAGAAATATGAATCGGAGGTCTGGGGCCACCTTGTCTGTGAGAGGGACAGCTACACCCTCACCCACTGGGAAAACCTCATCGGCCGTTCAATAAGCTCCGATGTCCGTCTCTGCTACCCCGGGGTCAGCCGCTGCCATGCGGTGCTGTCCAGGAATGACAAGGGTATTTGGAAGATATACGACATTTATTCCCGCAGCGGCGTCTGGGTCAACGGTGTGAAGGTGTGGGGCAGCGGCTCCCAGGTAGAGGCCGGAGACGTGATAAATCTGGGGGGGCTCACCCTGAGATTTTGCGACATGAGCGCCGCAGACCGGGCGCAGAACGAGGCGGGGCGCACCAGCGCCGGCCAGCACGTCTCCCCCACCGTCACCCTGCTGGAGCTGAGCCTCTTCCAGCTGGCCCTGCTCTGCCAGCACGCCATGTCCGCCGACGGGGAATACATCCGCTCCATTTCCCTGGCCTTTGTGGCCCTGATAGCCCTCCAGTGGTGCTGCTACAGCGCCATGCGTCTTATGAACCGCAGCGGCTTTGAGGTGGAGACTCTGGCCTTCTACCTCACCAGCCTGGGCATGAGCGTGGCCGCCTCCTCCACCCCCGAGGACATGTACCGGCAGATGCTGCTGACCATTGCCGCCGTGGCCCTGTTCCTCTTTTCCGGCTGGTGGATGCGTAACCTCCGGCGCACCATGGCCTTCCGCATCCCGGTGGCGGTGCTGGCCCTGGCCCTGATGGCGGTGAACGTGCTGGCCAGCGACGCGGTGCTGGGAGCCAGGAACTGGCTGGAGTTTGGAGGCTACTCCTTCCAGCCCTCGGAGATAGTGAAGGCCTGCTACATCTATGTGGGCGCCTCCACCCTGGAACGCCTCTTCTTCCGCCGCAACCTCTACGGCTTCATCGGCTTTTCCGCAGTGTGCGTGGTGGCCCTGGCCCTTATCGGGGACTTCGGCACCGCCCTCATCTTCTTCATCACCTTCCTTATAATATCCTATATGCGCTCCGGCAGCCTGGGCACGGTATTTCTGGCGGTGTCCGCCGCCGCTCTGGCGGGCTTTCTGGCCGTCACCGTGAAGCCCTACATCGCCCAGCGCTTTGCCACCTGGGGCCACGCCTGGGAAGATGTGTACGGGGCTGGCTTCCAGCAGACTCGGGCCATGTCCGCCGCCGCCTCCGGCGGCCTCACCGGCAAGGGGGCCGGCTTCGGCTGGCTGGACGATATCTTTGCCGCCAACACCGACATGGTCTTTGCGGTCATCTGCGAGGAGCTGGGGCTCATCGTGGGCCTTTGCATGGTGGCAGCCGTGCTGGTTATTGCCTTCTTTGCGGTGCGCTCCGCCCGCCGGGGCCGCTCCGCCTACTACCCCATAGCCGCCTGCGCCGCCATGGCCCTGCTTTTAAGCCAGATGTCCCTGAACGTTTTCGGCTCCCTGGACCTGCTGCCCTTCACCGGCGTCACCTTCCCCTTCGTGTCCCGGGGCGGCAGCTCCCTCATATCCTGCTGGCTGCTCATGGCCTTTATAAAGAGCGCCGACAACCGCCAGGGGGCCAGCTTTGCCGTGCGCCCGGCCCGCTCCTCCGGCTATGAGGATGAAGATGATGAGGACGAGCCGGAAGAGGAAGACATCAACATCGCCGAAGGCAACCCCTTCATAGAGCCCTGGCAGGAGGAGGATTATGAGAAAGATAACTAACCGGGCCTTCTCCCTGCTGCTGATAGCCGCCCTGGTCATCTGCGGCATGGGGCTGTACCTGGTGGAATATGTGGATAAGGGGCAGGACTGGGCCCTCTACTTTTCCCGGGTGAACTCCGGCTCCAGCGGTCTGCTGCTGGACCGCAACGGCAATATGCTGGCCTCCTTCGGCCAGTCCCGGGAGGAGTTCTCCCCCGACGCCCACGTGAGGACCGCCAACTACCACGTCACCGGGGACTACTGGGGCCGCACGGGAGCCGGAGTCCTCTCCCGCTACTGGAGCGGCATGCAGGACTTTTCCATTTTTACCGGCATGACCAAGACCGAGGACAGCGTCCTCACTCTCAGCATAGACTCAAAGCTCAACGAATACATCTACGACCAGCTCATGGCTCTGGGTGAAGACACCAAGGGCATGATGCTCCTGTCAAATTACAAGACCGGGGAGATACTTGGCCTGGTATCCGTGCCCTCCACGGACCCCCTGGACACCGAGGCGGAGCTGAAAGACGGCACCTATATAAACCGCTGCCTCTCCGCCAGCTTCACCCCCGGCTCCGTCTTCAAGCTCATCACCGCCGCCGCAGCCATCGAGCAGATAGAGGACATAAACGATATGGAATTTTACTGCGAGGGGGAGTATGAGATAGCCGGAGTGCCCATAATCTGCACCGGCTCCCATTACACCCAGACCTTCGAGCAGGCCCTGTCCAACTCCTGCAACGTGGCCTTTGCCCAGATAGCGGTGATGCTGGGCCAGGACACCATGGTGGACTATGTGACCAAATACGGCTTTCTGGACGGCCACGAGCTCAACGGCATAAACACCGCCGCCGGCAGCTATCCCACGGAGTTTGTAGGCGACCCGGAGCTGGGCTGGTCCGGCATAGGCCAATCCACCGACATGGTCTGCCCTTATTCCATGCTCCGCTTTCTCTGCGCCGTGGCCAACGGCGGGGTGTTGATAGAGCCCAGCCTGGTTTTGGACGACAATGAGGCGGAGAGCAGCCAATTCATGGACTCCTCCACCGCCGACAGGCTAAAACAGATGATGAACTACAATGTGGTGGACCACTACAACGGGGAGGAGAACTTCCCGGGCCTGAAGCTCTGCGCCAAGACCGGCACCGCCGAGCTTGGGGACGGCAGCTCCCACGCCTGGTTCGTGGGCTTTCTGGCCGACGAGGAGCACCCCTATGCCTTTGTCACCCTGGTGGAGCGGGGGGGCTACGGCCTGAGCACCGCCGGACCCATAACCAACAACGTGCTGCAATGGGCAGTGGAAAATATAAAGGTAGATACGCAATGATAGACATTTCGGTAAATTCCCTGGTCAAATCCTTTGAGCTGGGGAAAAACATATTGGACGGCCTGTCCTTCACCGTGAACTCCGGGGAGCGGGTGGGCATCCTGGGCCACAATGGCTGCGGCAAGACCACTCTCTTCCGCATCCTCTCCGGCCAGCTGCGCCCCGACGAGGGGGAGGTGATGGTGGCCCCCTCCAAGCGCCTGGGTCTGGTGTCCCAGATCCCGGTGTATCCTGAGGGCTGGACCACGGAGCAGGTGCTCAAGCATGCGCACCGCCACCTCTATGACATCTCCGCCCGCCTGGATGAGCTGAGTCTCAGGCTGGAAAAGGAGCAGTCCCGGACTCTGCTGACGGAATACGACCGGCTCCAGGAGGACTTCCGCCGTCTGGGCGGCTACGACATGGACACGGACAGGGCCCGGGTTGCCAACGGCCTGGATATCTCTCCCGCCATGCTCTCCCAGAGCTTCGAGTCCCTCTCCGGCGGGGAGAAGACCCGGGTGAACCTGGCCCGGCTCATTCTGGAGGACACGGACATATTGCTGCTGGACGAGCCCACAAACCACCTGGACCTGCGCTCCACCGAGTGGCTGGAGGACTATCTGCTCCGCTTCAAGGGCACCGTTCTGGTGATAAGCCACGACCGGTATTTCCTGGACAAGGTGGTGCAGCGGAGCATAGAGATAAGCGAGGGCAAGGCGGAATTCTACAGCGGCAACTACAGCTTCTATGTCCGGGAGCGGCAGCGCCGCTTTGAAGAGAAGCTGAAGAAATACGAGAAGGACCAGGCCAAAATAGAGCAGCTCACCCGGGCCGCCGAGCAGATGCACCTCTGGGCTTTCATGGGCAACGACAAGCTCCACAAGCGGGCCTTCTCCATGGAAAAGCGCATAGAGAAGCTGAAAACCAGCGAAAAGCCCACGGAGCAGAAAAAGCTCAGCGTGAAATTCAAGGAGCGCCAGTTCAGCGGGGACGAGGTGCTGGTGCTGGAGGATATCTCCAAGGGCTTTGGGGACAGGCTCCTCTTCTCCGGCCTGAGCATGGAGGTGGCCGGCGGGGAGCGGGTGGCTCTCATCGGCGACAACGGCACCGGCAAATCCACCCTGGTGAAGCTCATCATGGGAGAGGAGACGCCGGATACCGGCTATCTCTACAAGGGCCCGGCGGTGCGCAGCGCCTATCTGCCCCAGATGGTGAGCTTCTCCCGGGACGATCGCTCCGCTCTGGACACCATGCTCTATGACTGCCGCTGCCAGCCCCAGGAGGCCAGGGACCGCCTGGCGGCCTTCGGCTTTAGAGGGGAGGATGTCTTCACCCCGGTGGGGGCCCTCTCCGGCGGGGAGAAGAGCCGGCTGCGCCTGTGCATGCTCATGGGCGGGGACATCAATTTTCTAATCCTGGACGAGCCCACCAACCACCTGGACATAGCCAGCCGGGAGTGGATGGAGGACGCCCTGTCAGACTATGAGCAGACCCTGCTCTTTGTCTCCCACGACCGCTATTTTATAGAGAAGTTTGCCACCCGCATCTGGGCCCTGGCCGACGGTCAGATCACCGATTTCCGGGGCGGCTACAAAGACTACTGCCAGTGGCAGAGCCGCCAGCAGGTCTTCACCCAGACGGAGAAGCGCCAGGAGCGGGAGAAAAAGCCCAGGCCCCAGCGGCCAAAAAACAACGACAAGGCCATCGCCCGGCTGGAGCGGGAGATACAGCGCCTGGAGGAGAAGTCCTCGGAGCTGGACAGGCTCTCGGAAGAGTACGCCACCGACTATCAGAAGCTTATGGAGATAGCCGCTCAGAAGGAGGAGCTGGAATCTCAGCTTCTGGAACTGTACGAAAAATGGGAGGAGCTGGAACAATGAGCATAAGGAACATCCCCCTCTGGGGCGCCAGCGTTGCCATACTGGTAGTGGCCGCCGCCTTTTTCTTCTTCTGCCTCAGAGGCTATACCTATATAAGCTACACCCTGCTGTTCATAGCGGCGCTGATACTGGTGAACCATTTCGGCAGCACTTTTTTCCGCCGCCTGGTGTTCATACTGGCCGGCATAGGCTTTCTGTATTTCTGCCTGGTGGAGATACCCATAATCAAAAACTCCCGCACGGATGCGGACCCGGAGCGCAAATATCTCATAGTTCTGGGGGCCGCCGTCCATGGGGACACTCCCTCCCTGGCCCTCACCAACCGGCTGGAGGGGGCGCTGGACTATCTGGACGAATATCCGGACACCCTGGTCATCGTCAGCGGCGGCCAGGGCCCCGGGGAGAACATCAGCGAGGCGGAGTGTATGGAGGACTGGCTCATCCGCCGCGGGCTTGACAGTGAACGCATAATATGCGAAAATGAGTCCACTTCCACCATGGAAAACCTTACCTTTTCCTTTGAGATAATCCGGGAGCGGGGGGACGAGCCGGACGGAAACGTGGCCATACTCTCCAGCTCCTACCACCTCTACCGGGCCAAGTCCATGGCGAAGATGCTGGGGGCCGAGGTGGCCGGCGTGGCCGGATATCCCGGCTACCCCATATATATGCTCAACTGCTATATCCGGGAGGCCTTCGGCGTCACCCATCTCTGGGTGTTCGGAGATTGAAGGCCGCCCCTTGGAGTGTATGATGAAAGAAAGAACATCCCTTGAAAAACTGCCCGGGCAGCTGAACCGCTCCCGGTGGCTCATGCTGCTCATCCTGGCCTTCATGTACCTGGTGATGCTCTACTGCAACCTGAAGACCAACCTGCTGGCGGACGACTATATGTACTGCTTCAGCTTTGCCGACGGCAGCCGCATGGAGAGCCTGAGCCAGCTCATCCCCTCCATGGCCGCCCACCGCCTCACCATGAACGGCCGGCTCATATCCCACGGCCTGGTGCAGATATCCCTGATGCTGCCCCTGTGGATATTCAAGCTGGTGAACTCTGCCGTGCTGGTGGGCGAAGTGTACCTGGTGTACCGCATTGCCCTGGGAAAGCGGGAGGGGAACAACCTTTTGCTGCTGTGCATCTTCGGCTGCATCTGGATATTCACCCTGAACTTCGGCCAGGTCATTCTCTGGCAGGACGGCTCGGTGAACTATCTCTGGGCCACCTTCTTCTCCCTGCTCTACCTCACGGTGTATATGAGAAAGTTCCTGTATGACCGGGACGTCAAAAGCCTGCCCGGCCGCATTCTCTACATACTCGCCGCCTTTCTCGTAGGCGCCTATTCGGAGAACTGCGCCTCCACGGTGATCTTCCTCTCCTGCTGCTTCATGCTCCTGAGCCGCTTCCTTAAAAAGCAGAAGATAGCCCCCTATCTGTGGATAGCGGTGCTCTTCGCCCTCGGCGGCTTTGCCTTCATGATGACGGCCCCGGCCCAGATAGCCAACAAGTCCAGCCAGTTCACCGTCTCCAACCTCTTTGACAATTTCGTCACCGCCCTGGAGATGTACCGGCGCATCTGGACCCCCCTGGTGGTGTATGCGGTTTTCGCCGCTTTGGCCTATGGCCGCAGGGTGGACAGGGACAGGCAGCTCCTGGCGGCCCTGCTGATGCTGGGCTCCCTGGCCTCGGTCTTCGTTCTCACCTTTGCCAGCTTCTTCCCGGAGCGCAGCGCCTATATCGGTACCCTGCTTATCATCTCCGCCGATGCGGTGCTCTTTGCCTCCCTCTTCCGGGAGCCGAAGCTCCGCCCCCTTATGACGGCCCTGGGGGCCATATGCCTCATGGCCGCCCTGTATAAGGGCAGCGTGGGGGTACAGGACATCGTAAAGACCAACTACTACCTCACGGAAAACGAGAAGCAGATAGTTGCCTGCCGGGAGGAGGGCATCATGGACGTGGAGGTCTACCGGGTCTACTCCAGCACCGGCTACTGCGCTCTGGAGGGCCTGGGCTACCTGAACACGGAGACGGCCGACTCCTGGCCCAACATATATATGGCCGCCTATTTCGGCGTGGACTCCATAATCGGCGGATAAACCGGACAAAAAATCCGTGACAGCCAGAACGGCTGCCACGGATTTTTTTGTTGCCGATATCAGTACAAATCGTTGGTATCCATGAGCTCTATCTCCACTTCCAGGGTCTCGCCCTCCCGCCAGAGGCTTAGGCTTATGGTGTCCCCCACGGCCAGGGCGTCCTTTATGGCCGCCACCTCTTCTGTGGTATACACCTGCTGCCCGTTCACGGCGGTGAGTATATCCCCCACCTGCACGCCCTTGAGCTGGGCGTCGGAGTTCTCCTGCACGCCGGAGACATAGAGGCCGGCAGGGATGTCGTAGTGGCCGGACACGTCCTCGGGGATAGCCCCCACGGTGATGCCTATGGAGGGTCTGCCCCGCACCTCCCCGTAGGCCGCCAGGGCGTCCACCACGGTCTTGACGGTGCTGGAGGGGATGGCAAAGCCTATGCCCTCGATGCTGGAGTAGTAGGACATCATCTTCATGTTGGTGATGCCCACCACCTGGCCGTACATGTTGAAGAGGGCGCCGCCGGAGTTGCCCTGGTTTATGGCGGTGTTGGTCTGGAGCAGGCTCATATTGTGGCCGTTATAGTTGAGGCCCCGGTCTATGGCGGAGATTATGCCGTTGGTCAGCGTGGAGCGGAAGTCCTCACCCAGGGGGTTGCCTATGGCGGCCACCTCGTCCCCCACGGCAAGGGAGCTCACGTCCCCGAAAACCGCGGCGGGCAGGTCCTCCGCCTCGATCTTCAGCAGGGCCAGGTCGCTCACGCCGTCCACCCCCACCAGCTTTGCCTCATAGCTCTCGTCATTGTAGAGGGTGACCTTGGCGCTGTCGCAGCCGTCGATGATGTGGGCGTTGGTGACTATCAGCCCGTGGGAGCTGGCGATGATGCCGGTGCCCCAGTAGTAGCCGGACTCGTCCTCCACGGTGCCGGTGATGGCCACTATGCTGTCGGCGCAGCTCTCATAGAGCTGCTGGAGGCTAAGCTCCTCCCCATCCTGTTCCCGGAGCTCCAGGGTGAAGCCCGGCTCGAGCTCCGCTCTGGGTATGCTGGTGTTCACCGTGGTGGTCTGGGCGTCTTCAAAATAGTCCTTGAAGTAGTCCTCCCAGTCCTCCGGCATGGAGCCGCTCTGGGACTTCCGGCTCTCCGAACCGGAAAAAGCCAGGGAGGAGCCCAGGATAAGTACCAGCACCAGGATAAGCGCGGCGGCTATCCTCCAGGCGGTCTTTTTCCGCCGGCGCTGCTTCTTCTCCGGCTGTACTCTTTTAAGGGGGGCATACCAGCTTTCACAGCTGCTGCCTTGTGTATTGCTCATCTGTTATCCTCACATCTGTTTCCCCCGCTGCGGTTGTCACTTTTCCGCCAGCTTCAGGGTGAATACGAATTCGGTTATCCCGTCCTCGCTTCTCACGGCGATGTCCTCGTCGTGGCTGTTGATTATGGATTTCACCAGGTACAGGCCCAGGCCCACCCCGTCCTTATCCAGGCTGCGGGAGCGGTCGGACTTGTGGAAACGGTCGAAGATGAAGGGCAGGTCGTCGGGGGGTATGGTCTCCCCCTCGTCCTTGATGGACACATAGGCCTTCTTCCCGTCCTTGTACAGGCGCAGGGTCAGGCAGCTGCCCACCCGGGCAAACTTCACCGCATTGTCCAGCAGGTTGTATATCACCTGGGTGATGGCGTCCTTGTCGGCCACCACCATTATGTGGTTATCCGGCAGCTGGGGGTCCACGTCCAGGTTCTTGGCAGTGGCCCGGCTCTCAAAGCTCAGCAGTATCTGCAAGACCAGCTCCGTCAGGTCAAAGACCGTGCGCCTTTTCGGGTCGGCGGAGCGGGCGTTGGCCTGGGAGGCGGAGAGCATATCCCGCACCAGGCGGGAGAGCCGCCGGGTCTCGTCCCTTATGGACTTGAGGTATTTCTCCTCTTCCTCCTTGGGGATGGTGCCGTCCAGTATGCCGTCGGCAAAGCCGGCTATGGTGGTCATGGGGGTGCGCAGCTCATGGGAGATATTGGCGATGAACTCGCTTCTCCGCTTTTCCGACTTCTCCAGGGAGTCGGCCATCTTATTGAAGGACTCTATAAGGGCCCCCATCTCGTCGGTGGGGTCGTCCTGCTGGCGCACTCTCACGGAGAAGTCGCCCCGGGCAAAGCGCCGGGAGGCCAGGGCTATCTCATCCAGAGGCCGGGCCATGCGCTTGGAGTAAACCAGGGACACTATCATGGACAGGCAGAAAACCAGCACCGCCACCACCGAGGCCATCATCAGGAAGGTGGACCAGGTGCCCAGTATCTCGTTGGTGTCGCTGGTGACCAGCACGTAGCCTATGACCTCCCCGTCCTCTTCTGAGTTTATGGAGGCGCTGACCACATAATGCCCGTTTTTGTAAATGCCGTTCAAATCGCTTATGACCAGGTTCTCCCGGCTCTCCATGCTGGCTATCAGCTCCGGGGGTATGAGCTTGCCCATATGCTCGCAGACCGGGGCCCGGTCGGAGCAGGAGACCACTATGCCCTCGCTGTCGGTTATCATTATATTGTTTCCCGTGGAGCGGGCAATGGCGCTGATGGACATGCTCAGCAGCCAGCTGTTCAGAGAGTCGATGTTGCTTATGGCCGCGGCGGTTCGGGAGACTTCCTCCGCGCTGTTGGTCATGGCGCTCTGGTATTCCCGGACGAAATATATCCGCCCTATGCCCACGCAGGCAAAGGCCACCAGGAGAAAGCAGGTGAGGACCAGCAGCGCCGTGGCGGTGAAGTTCCTTAAATAGATGCTTTTCATCAAAGCTTACTCGGTGACTTCAAACTTGTAGCCCACGCCCCAGACCGTCTTCAGGCACCATTTGTCGCTGACGCCCTCCAGCTTTTCCCGAAGCCGCTTCACGTGCACGTCCACGGTGCGGGAGTCGCCGAAGTAGTCAAAGCCCCATACCTCGTCCAGCAGCTGGTTCCTGGTGAAGACCCGGTTGGGGGATGCTGCCAGATGGTACAGCAACTCCATCTCTTTTGGCGGTGTATCTACTTTCACTCCGTCCACGATAAGCTCATAGGAGTCCAGGTTTATCACCAGCTTGTCGAAAGTCAGCTTCTTCTCCACCGGAGCGTCGGCGTCGGTGCGGCGCATGACGGCGTGGATGCGGGCCAGCAGCTCCTTCACCTCGAAGGGCTTGGTCACATAGTCGTCGGCCCCCATTTCCAGACCGTTTACCTTATCGCCGGTCTCGCCCTTTGCAGTGAGCATGATGATGGGCACGGAAGACTTTCTCCGTATATCCTTGCATACCTGCCAGCCGTCCTTCACCGGCAGCATGATATCCAGCAGCACTACATCCGGGGCAAAGAGGTCGAACATGGACTCGGCCTTGCCCCCGTCGGAGGCTATCATCACTTCAAAGCCGTCCTTACCCAGGTAGAGCCTCAGCAGTTCCGCTATATTTCCGTCGTCTTCAACTATCAAGGCGCGTTTTGTCATTTATATTCTGCCCCTCTCATTAATATAATTTCATGGCATAATTATACTGCAAGCGCCGCCGCAAAGGTTAAAAATGTGTAAAAAGCAATTATTTATAAAGTCTTAATAGTCCAGCTTCTCCAGCTCCAGCAGGGCCAGGATGTATATCTCCAGGGCCTCCTTCATCCAGTCCTCGCAGGCGGCCTCGTCCACGCCGTGGATGGGGCCGGCAAAGGCCGGGGCCGGGCGCTCCGGGTGCTCCGGTCCGAAGGACACGGCGTTGGGGAAGTGGCGGGCGTAGGTGCCGCCGCCTATGGTGTAGGGCTTGGCGTCCTCCCCGGTGACGGCATTGTAGCAATTGATGCAGGCCTGGATGGCGGGATTGTCCAGGCTCATGTAGAAGGGCGCAGAGTCTCCGGTCTTCACCACCCGGGCAAGGCCGCCCCAGTTCTTTTCCAGCAGAGCCTTCAGCTTGTCGCCGCTGCTGGTGGTGGGATAGCGGCTGTCCACGCTCTGGAAGATGTGGCCGTCCTCCACGCCTATCTCCCCGCCGATTATGGTGAGGGGCTCAAACTTCTCGTCCTCGGCCTGGGCGCCTATGCCCCTGCCGTAGTTGTCGCAGTGGAGCCGCTGCAGGCCCAGGAAGAAGTCCTTCTCCTCCCCGGCGAGCACGTCCTTTTCCAGGATATAGTCCACCAGCAGGGCAATGGCGTTGCTGGTCTCCTCCGGATGGCAGGCATGGCCGCCCACGCCCTTTGCGCTGAGGCGCCACAGCTCGCCCTCCTTCACGGCGGTGACCGCCTCGGTGGACTCCAGCTCACCCTCATATCTCAGCCAGGCCTGGGCGCTGCCGGGGATGACATTGGGGGCCACGCCTCCCCGGATGTCCGCCACCTTGTCCAGGGGCAGAGTGGAGATGACCCGGGCGTGGAAGATGCCCTTCTCCCCGTTGCACAGGGGGAAGTTGGCGTCGGGGCTGAAGCAGAACAGGGGCGCCGGGTACTTCTCCAAATAATACTCCAGATCCTGCATCCCGCACTCCTCGTCGGCCCCCAGCAGGGCCCGGACGGGATAGCGCAGCTCCACGCCGCTGTCCTTCAGGTACTTGAGGGCGTAGAGGCAGAGCACGCTGGGGCCCTTGTCGTCCAGGACGCCCCGGCCTATGATGTAGCCCTCCTTCCGGCGCAGGGTGAAGGGATCCTCCTTCCAGCCGGCGCTGGGCACCACGTCCAGATGGGTGATGGTGGCCAGGCAGTCCTCTCCCCGGCCCACCTGGGCATAGCCTATCCGGTTTTCACAGTTGACGGTATCCAGGCCCAGCTCCCCGGCTATCTCCAGGCCCAGCTCCAGGGCCTTTGCCGGGCCGGGGCCGAAGGGCATGCCCGGGCCGGCCTGGCCCCTGACACTGTCCACGGCCACCAGGCGGCCGATATCCCTTATTACATTTTCCCAGTTTTCACTGACAAAATTCTTTACGTCATCCATTGTTTTCCTGTCCATAATTCTTCCTTCCTGCGGTTTGTGTGCCGCCGGTAATAATTCAGTCCGTATTAAAATATACTACCGAAAAGCCGTTTTTGCAACACAATAGCCGCCAAAGAAAAACGTGCGGGCTTCCGCTCCGCACGTTTTTGCTTTTAAGTATCCGTATGTTTTTTCCGGAGGCTCAGTTCTCCTTGCTTTTGGCCCTCTTGGCGGCCTTGAAGTCCGGCTCGGTGCCCTTTATCAGGCGGACTATATTCTCCCTGTGGCGGTAGACCACTATGCACATGGCCACCACGCCCAACACCGTTCTGGGTGTGGACACGTGGAAGATGAAGGGCCCTATGCCCGCCGCCAGGGCCCCCAGCACGGAGCCCAGGGATACCTTCTTGCTGAGGAAGGCCCCCAGCAAAAAGCAGGCTATGACCAGCAGGCCCACCCGCCAGTCCAGCAGCAGGGACAAGGCTCCGCCCACGGAGACGCCCTTGCCGCCCTTGAAGTTGTGGAACACGGGGAAGCAGTGGCCCAGTATGCAGCAGATGCCGCCTATGGACAAGCCCACATCTCCCAGCAGCAGATAGCCCGCCACCATGGAGATGACGGCTTTCAGCGCGTCTGCCGCCAGAGTCAGGAAGCCGGCGGACATACCGTAGACCCGGGCCATGTTGGTGGCTCCAGCATTGCCGCTGCCCTTGGAGCGCACGTCCGCCCCGTACATCCTTTTGGACATGTATATGGACAGGCTGAAGGAGCCCAGAAGATAGCTGCCCAGGGCCACCGCCAGATATTTGACTGCTTCCATTTTTATCCTCCCTTTTCCCGGAAAAGTTCGTTAAAAATTTATTTCAATTTTTTGAATCAATTTTATTGCAGCAGCGCAATTATACCGTCTCCCTGACAATTTAGCAATATGGATATCAACTTGTTTTTAATTTCTTAATCATTTCTTTATGTGCCCCCGGGCCACAGGCTCCAGGGGTATTCCTCCGGGGGCTGCGCCGAGAAGCTCAGCGGCTCCCCGGTGCAGGGCTGCCGGAAGCCGAGGCGGCAGGAGAACAGGGCCAGGGGGCAGTCGTCCACCGGCAGGGCATATTTCCTCTCTCCCACCAGGGGCAGGCCCCGGGAGGCGAACTGACAGCGTATCTGGTGGGTGCGCCCGGTGTGCAGCTTCACCCGCACCAGGCTCAGTCCTTCCTTTCTCCCCAGAGTCTCATAGTCCAGCAGGGCCTCCTGGACTCCCTTTCCCGGCTCTTTGGTGACAAAGCTCATCTTCCTGGCCTTGTCCCTGTACATAAGGTCCCGCATGGAGCCCCGGTCCGGGCAGTACCCCCGGACTACGGCCAGGTACTCCTTGCCTATGCCCTCTTCCCTTATCTGGCGGCTCAGCTCCGAGGCGGCGGAGGCGTTTCTTGCCAGGACCATCAGCCCAGAGGTGGCCCGGTCCAGCCGGTGGACGGTGCGGATGTCCGCCCCTTCTTCTCCCAGCTGCAGGCGCAGCAGCTCCGGCAGGCCACCGGGCTCGTCGGTGGACAGCACCTTGGGTGGCTTCACGCAGACTATGATATCCTTGTCTATATAAAGTATATCCATTTTCTCCCTCTCTTCCCGGATATATTAGCACAGTACCGGCTCTTTGCAAAGAGAAGCTTTTGTGTTATCATGTCATAAAAAAGCTGAAGAAACGGGTGTAAGATATGAGCGAAGTCTATAAGGCCCCCTGCCCCCACCACCGCCGGTGCGGCGGCTGCCAGCTGCAAAACCTCCCCTATAAACAGCAGCTGGAGCACAAGCAGAGAGAGGCCGTAAAGGTCCTGGGCAGTTTCGGACACGTGGAAAACATAATAGGCATGGAAGAGCCCCTGCACTACCGCAACAAGGTCCACGCCGCCTTCGGCCTGGACCGGCACAGGAAGCCGGTCTCCGGCATATACCAGCCCGGCAGCCACGCCATAGTCCCGGTGGATGAGTGCATGATAGAGGACGAGATTGCCGACAGGATAATCCTCAGCATACGCAGGCTTCTGCCGGAATTTAAGATACAGGTCTATGACGAGCTCAGCGGCAGCGGCTGGCTGCGCCACGTGCTGGTAAAGCGGGGCTTTGCCACCGGAGAGCTGATGGTGGTGCTGGTGGCGGCAAGCCCCATTTTCAAGCTGCAAAAGCCTTTTCTGAAAAAGCTGCTGGAGCTGCACCCGGAGATAAGCACCGTCATACTGAATATCAACGACCGCTTCGGCCCGGTGGTGCTGGGCAAGCGGGAAAAGGTGATATACGGCAGCGGCTATATTGAGGACAGGCTTCTGGGCATGCGCTTTCGCATCTCCCCCGGCTCCTTCTACCAGATCAACCCCGCCCAGACGGAGAAGCTCTACTCTCTGGCTCTGGACTTTGCCGCTCTCACGGGAAAGGAGACTGTGCTGGATGCCTACTGCGGCACCGGCACTATAGGGCTCTGCGCCTCGTCCCGGGCAAAGCAGGTGATAGGTGTGGAGATAAACCGGGATGCGGTAAAGGACGCCATAGCCAACGCCCGCCTCAACGGCGTGAAGAACTGCTGGTTTGCCGCCGGGGATGCCGGGCAGTACATGGAAGGCCTGGCCGCAGAGGGCCACAGGCCTGATGTGGTGTTCATGGACCCGCCCAGAAGCGGCAGCGACGAGCGCTTCCTCTCCTCCCTTATCAAGACGGCTCCGAAAAGGATAGTCTACATCTCCTGCAATATAGAGACCCAGGCCCGGGATATGGACGTCCTCCTCCGGGGCGGCTACCGGGTGGAGAGGCTCCGGCCCGTGGACATGTTCCCCTTCACAAAGCACATAGAATCCGTGGCCCTGCTCACAAGGCAGGAGGCCCCCCGGGATGCCTCCCCGCTCATGCCCCGGCGCCGGCGGCCCTGAGAGTAAACTAAACCGGCAGTATACTAAACCAGGCCCCCGGTTCCTTGAATGTTCTCGGGGCCGCGGGTATAATCGCCCCAAAGGCTGAAAGGAGAAAAGCGACTATGGAAAAGCAGACTTTGGGAGAGACTATAGCGGCGCTGCGCCGGGAAAAGCAGCTTACCCAGGCGGAACTGGCGGAGAAGATGGGCGTGACGGACAAGGCCGTGTCCAAGTGGGAGAGGAACCTGAGCTGCCCGGATGTGAGCAGCATACCCCGTCTGGCGGAAATACTGGGCGTCAGCTCCGGGTCTCTCATAGAGGCCAGGGCGGTCCCCGCAGCTCAGAGGAAGGGCAGGCTGCCATCGGTACAGATATCCTTTATCCTCAGGGCCCTGGCCCTGGCCATGGGCGCCGCCGTCACGGTGCTGGCCTTTTTAAAGGAGCTGGACATGTATTCCGGCCTCTCCATGCTGGGCATCGGCCTGTTCTGCCTGGCCCTGTCCGGTATGAGGGACAAGGGCTGAGATGGCCGCCGTATAAAAACCGAAAAGCCGCCGGGAGCCCGGCGGCTTTCGCTTTACTGTATTTCCTTTTATTCCTCTATCTCCCAGGGCAGCTCCACAAAGGCGGGCTCGTGGCGCAGGGCCGGGACGAGGGTGTTCAGCACGTCGGCGGTCCTCAGCTTCAGGCTGCTGGTGTTTATGCAGGGGTGGCAGCCGAAGAACTCCGCCTTTTCCAGGTCCTTATCAATGAGCAGGTGCACCTTTCCCCCTTTGTCGTTCATAAGGCCCAGGATGCTCACGGAGCCGGGGGTGATGTCCAGCAGCTCCAGCATCTGCTCCGGCGTTGCAAAGGAGAGGCGTGCGGTGCCTATCTGCTTGGAGAGTATCTTGGTCTTGAAGGGCTTGTCTCCCGGCATCAGCAGCAGGTAGACCTCCGTCTGCTGGCGGTTGGTCAGCAGCAGGTTCTTGCATATCTCGCAGCCCAGGAGCTTCTCCACCTCATGGCAGACCTCTATAGTGTCCGCATGCTCGTGGTCCACTCTCCAGTATTCAATGTTCAGCCCGTCCAGCAGCTCATAGCAGCGCTCCTCCTTGGGTATGCGCTCATCCGCCGGGCGGCCCTTATATAATGTCTCGTCTATCTTCATATTTACCTCTTGTTGGAGGGCAGCCAGATGCGCTGCTCCTCCGCTTTCTTTATAAGCTCCTCCCGGAAATCCGGGTGAGCTATGGATATGAGCATGTCTGCTCTCTGCCAGGTGTTCATCCCCGCCAGGTTCACCGCCCCATATTCGGTGACTATGTAGTGGCACTGGCTCCTGGGGGTGGTGATTATGTCCCCGGCAAAGCCCGGCAGGATGCGGGAATGGCGCTGCCCCGCCTTGTCGGTATAGGTGGAGCTCATGCACAAAAAGGACTTGCCTCCCCTGGCCTGGCTGGCCCCCAGCACATAGTCCAGCTGGCCGCCGGTGCCGCTTATCTGGCGGCTGCCGGAGCTCTCGGAGTTCACCTGGCCGTACAGGTCCACGTTGAGACAGCCGTTTATGGATATCATGTTCTCATTTTTGGCTATAGTCTCCGGCGAGTTTACATAACTTAGTGGGAAGCCGGCTATGCCCGGGTTGTCGTCCACCCAGTCGTAGAGCTCCCTGCTGCCTATGGCCAGGCCCAGCACGCCCTTCCCCGGGTGCAGGGTCTTGCGCCGGTTTGTGAGCTTGCCGGTCTTGAACATGGCCAGGTAGCCGTCGGAGCAGAGCTCGGTGTGCATGCCCAGATCTTTAAGCTCCGAGTCGGCTATAAGCTCACCCAGGGCATTGGGCATGCCGCCTATGCCCAGCTGGATGGTGGCCCCGTCCACTATATGGGGGAAGATGTGCCGGGCTATGGCCAGGTCCGTATCGCTGGGGGGCGGGGAGAGCATCTCCCACAGGGGACGGTAGCCCGCCTCCACCACCTTGTCCGCCTCCGAGATATGTACCCATTCCCGCTCCCCGCCGTGGATGCGGGGCAGGGCCTCGTTCACTTCCAGGATGACGGTCTTTGCCTTTTCTATGATATCCCGGGAGACGCCCACGGCGCAGGAGAGGCTGAAATAGCCGTGCCTGTCCATAGGGGAGACGGAGACCATGGCCACGTCCACGGTGAGATAGTTCCTGTAATACCAGCCCAGGTTGCGAAATACCATTGGGGTGAAAAAGGCCCGGCCCTTGTCGCAGAGGCGGCGCTCATAGGCGGAGCAGTGCCAGCTGTTGTAGACGAAGTGCTCCAGGCTCTCGTCGCACTCGGCCACGGCAATGGGGCCCGGCAGCAGGTTGCCCCGGACTTTCACATTGTGCAGCTCATCCCGGCGCTCTGCCAGGGCGGCGTCCAGACTAACGGGGAAGCCGTTGTTGGAGCTGTAGTCCACCCAGTCCCCGCTTTTCACCAGCTGCACCGCCTCTTGGGCGGTGCAGAGCTTCATGCGGTATTCATCAAAGCAGTTCACGGCAGGCCCTCTCAGCGCAGCTCATCCGCCGCGGGATCGGCGTCCGCATCATGTTCCTGGGGCACATCGTCGGGCACGCCGTCCCCGTCCGCGTCATGGGGATGGTGCAATCCCACGCCGGCCATGCCCACTATCTCCCGGCCGGCCACGCCCTTGCTCTGGCGGGTCTTCTCTATAAAGTCGCTGAGGTATCTGTGGAGCTTTTCCGGCTTCTTGATATTCTTCAGCAGCAGCCGGGGGCAGGACTGGTCTACGCTGAACAGCGTCAGAGTGCCCACGCCGAAGATGCGCTGCCACAGGGTCTGGCTGGACTTCACGTCCAATATCCTGTAGAGCAGTATCTCGTTGAGCTCCGTGCGCAGGAGCCCCGTCTTCACATACAGGCGCTCGTCGTCCATGCTGTATCTGGTGAAGGAGATGGGCATACCCAAAATCCGCTTCCGGTCGGCCCAGAGTATCTCCTTTTCTTCCACCTGAATCTTGTCTATCCTGGCCATGGTTTTCTCCTTTCTGATGCGCTCTTATTCTTGTCTGTTACATGATAACATGTCTCCGCCGCCCTTACAACGGATTTTTCCCTATAACTTCTTCCGGGTACTGCAATTCCAGCAGCTTCTGGGAAAAGCCGTACTTCTCCTTCAGCTCCAGGGCCTGCTCCAGGCTCTTCCGCCTTTCCTTGCCGGTATATCTGGCCCGGAGCATGATGTTCTTGGGGGAGTGCTCAAAGTCGATGAACTCTATCACGTCCACCTCATAGCCCCGGCTCTGCAGCACGGCGGTGCGTATGGAGTCGGTGAGCAGGGCGCAGACCCTCTCCCGGATTATCCCATGCTCCAGCAGTATGTCCAGCTCCCCGCCCTTATGTATGCCGGAGTTTATCTCGTGCTGGCAGCAGGGCACGGAGAAGATGTATTTCACCCCATGCTTCACCGCATAGTCCAGGGCATAGTCCGTGGCGGTGTCGCAGGCGTGGAGGGTGACCACCATGTCTATATGCTCCTGGGAGAGCAGGTCCCGGCTCACGTCCGCCTTTTCAAAGCGCAGCCTGTCATAGCCGTATTTCTCCGCAATGCGGCTGCAGTTTTCCACCACGTCCGCTTTCAGGTCGTAGCCGATTATCTTCGCCCTCATCCCCCGTTTCACCGCAAAATAATAGTAGAGGATGAAGGTGAGATAGGACTTTCCGCAGCCGAAGTCCAGAATGCTTATCTCCCGGCCCGGGTAGTCCTTCAGCTCCTGGTCCACCAGCTCGATAAAGCGGTTTATCTGCTTATACTTGTCGTAGCGGGAGCGGACTATCTTGAAGTCCTGAGTGAAGATGCCCAGGTCCACCAGAGCGGGGATATTCTCCCCCTCCCGGAGTATGTACTCTTTGGCCCTGTTATGGCTCTCCACGCCGCCGGGCCGGGGCAGGCTGGGGCTGCTGGAGCTCTTTTTATAGTCTCCCCGCTGCCGCAGCACATACTGGGCGCTCTCCCTGCCGCTGACCAGCAGCACCTGGCGGTAGCGCCCCTCCAGCTCCTTTTCCGCTATGAGCAGCAGCTCCTCCGCCTCCACGTTCCTGTGGAATGCCTTGTTGTCTCTGAAAGTCTCTATCTGATATCGCAGTCCGCCCTTTACGGATATGGGTCTAACCGTCACCTTCTGGTGGGCCAGGGCGTCTGCAGGCTGGGAATATACCGCCTTGCCCAAGGTGGGCAGGGCCTGCTCCAGTTCCTGATAAACTCTCGCCATCTCAGCCTCCGAACATCCGCTTGAGATTCAATGCTGCGGCCTTCAGCTCATTCTTGCTGTAGGAGTTGTTCTCGTCGGAGAGCACCGCCGCCACCGCCTCCTTGGGGGACAGCTCCCCGGAGACCATGGCGTCCACCAGCATCGCCTCGGCGGAGACGGTGTGCTCCACCTTGTTGAAGATGTAGTCCTCCTCCAGCTCTATGACCACGGCGTACTCGCCCTTGTCGTAGTTGCCCTTGGCCAGCAGCTGCTCCTTCACCTCCAGGGGACTGCCCCTGAAGCTCATCTCGTGGAGCTTGGTCAGGTCATTGCACAGGCACATGCGGCACCTTGCCCCGGCGTCGATGAAGAAATCCACCAGCTCCATTATCCGCTTTGGGGACTCGTAGAGGGCAAAGCTGCGGCTGTCCCCCCGGCGCATCTTCTCCAGGAGCTTTCGCCGCTCTGCGTTCTCCCTGGGGAAAAAGCCGTAGAACACGAAGCTGCTCAGGTCAAAGCCGGAGATGCTGAGAGCAGTCACCGCAGCGCAGCAGCCGGGTATGCCCACCACCTTTATCCCCGCCTCCACGGCGGCCTTTATAAGCTCGTTGCCCGGGTCGGAGATGCAGGGGGTGCCCGCATCGCTTATCACCGCCACGCTCCTGCCTGAAAGCATCTCGTTTATGAAATATCTGGCTTTGCCGTATTCGTTGAATTTGTGGTTGGACACCAGCTTGTTCTTTATCTCCAGCTTATTGAGCAGCACCATGGAGCGCCGGGTGTCCTCGGCGGCTATGATGTCCACCTCGCTGAGTATCTGCCTGCCCCGGGGGGACATGTCCCGGGAATTGCCTATGGGCGTCGCCACTATGTAGAGACAGCCTCTGCTGTTTTCCTCCATCTGTTTTCTCCTTGACCGTTCAAACGGGGCCCCTGCCTTGCCGACGTCCCCTCATCTTATTTTCCTGCACTCCATGTAATAGCGCTTTTCCTCCGCCTCCCCCAGGGAGAAGGTCTTCCGGGGCAGCACGCCCCCGGCCACGATGGCGGGGAACAGGGCGTTTTTGTCCATGGCCTTCAGGGCCATGCCGCAGTTGCCCTCCTTGAGGGACAGCTCCTCCAGGGCGGCGCTGCCGTGGACATAGTCTATCCCCGTCTCCGGGTGTCCCTTCAGCCACTCGTCCAGGAACTCCTGGAGCAGGTCCACCGGCAGCCGGTCCCCGGCGGCGGTGAGCTTCACGCCCCGGCGTCCTCCCCTATGTATGAACACGATGTCCTCCCCCTCAGCACAGGGCAGGGCGTCGGTGAAATCCTTTATAAGCTTCCCGGCGTCCACATTGAAGAGCAGCCGGTGTATGGGCTCGAAGTTCAGCGCCTCGCAGTGCAGGTTCACCAGCTCCGCCAGGGCATAGCGGGCGGGATGGCTCTTTCTCTCCTCTTCACTGAGCGTGGGCTTTATCTGCTCCCAGCAGGTCTTGGCGGTGGCCAGGGAGTGGTTCCCGTCCCCCACTGCCAGATACAGGCCGCTGCGGCTCTGCTGCCGGGCGATTATCTCCTGCGCCTCTTTTGCCGCCGCCCCGGTGACGGCGTAGCCCCGCAGGTGGCCGCCCCCCATCATCAGCTCCAGGTCGTAGAGCTTTCGAAATTCATCGCGCCGGACGTACAGGGGCTCTATCAGCTCCCGCTCCCTATCGTCGCACAGGAGCATCACGTGGGGGCTCTCCAGCTCCGCCCCCCGGCGTATCCTCACCCTTGGGGGTATGCGTGAGGTGACGGTGCCCTCGGTGGCCCGGATAAGGGCCCGGCTCTCCGGGGTATAGTCGTAGCAGTCCAGATCCACCTTGCCCACCAGGCCCAGGCGCACCCCGGAGGCGGTTGTCCGCTCCACCAGGACAAAGCCCTCATGGACCCGCTCGGTGAGCACGCCCCGGCTCAGGTAGTCCTCAATGTGCCTCTGTATGCTCTCTATCCGGCCGAAGCCCTCCTCCAGATACACCTCCGGAAAGACTATATTCAAGGCCGAGGGCCGGTCGCCCACCAGTTTTGCCAGCTCCTCCCAGTACTCCCTCTGGCTGGTGAACTGGTCGCAGGCCACCACCGGCCAGAAGCGGGCGGTCTCATCGTCGGCGGGCAGCAGTATATTTGCCGGTGCAAAGCAGTTATACATAGATAAATCTCCTGTTGGTTTCAATATTGGAATAACCCGGGACTTGCCCGGGCTATTTGTTTTTCATATTTTACTTGTTCTTTTCATACAGGACCCACAGGCCCTTGAGCAGCAGGTCGTCGTCATAGACTATTTTATGGCTGCAGCACTCCACTATGCTGCGGGCAAGGCCGCCGGTGGCCACCAGGGAGCACTTTTCCCCCAGCTCCGCCTCCATTTTGTCTATCATGCCGTCCAGCAGGGCGGCGGTGCCGAAGACGGCGCCGGAGCGCATGGAGTCCACGGTGTTGCTGGCTATGACCTTTTTGGGCGGGCGGATGGCGATATCCGGCAGCAGGCTGGTGCCCGAGGCCAGAGCCCCGTAGGCCAGGTTCACCCCGGGGATGATGGCCCCGCCCAGGTAGCTTTTGTTTTTGTCCACCACCACCATGGTGGTGGCGGTGCCCATGTCTATGACTATGGCAGGAGTGCCGTAATAGCTCATGGCGGCCACGCTGCCCGCCACCAGGTCCCCCGCCAGGGTGGAGGGGTCGTCCAGGCGGATGTTCATCCCCGTCTTCATCCCGGGCCCCACCACCAGGGCACGAACTCCGGAGATGAGCTCTATGGCCTCCCTCAGGGCGCCGGTTATCTGGGGCACCACGGAGGAGATTATGGCCCCCTCTATGCCCCGGCAATCCACATTGTAAAACTCCAGCAGCTGCTTGAGCTTAACGGCCCACTCGGCGGCGGTCTGGCCGGGGTCCGTCTGTATGCGGACGATATTTAGTATCTCGCCCTTATTGATGCAGCCCAGGACGATATTGGTGTTGCCCACATCTATGGCCAGTATCATACCCTCACCCCCATATCATTTTTTCAATTATATTGCATCCCCCGGGCAATGTCAATTATTGATGCCGTGGTGGGCGTGGGGGCTGCTCACATCCAGGGCCCTGAACACATAGCCGTTGTTCAGCCCCCAGAGTATCACCTGCTCCACAGCGTCGACGCTGTAGTCCTTTATATCGTGCTGCAGCACCACCGAGGCCCGGCGGCCGGAGCAGCCGTCGATGATGTTCTTGGCCACGGTGTCGGTATCCGTGGTCTCCCCTGCGTCTCCTGAGGACACGTTCCAGTCGAAATACTGGTAGCCCATGTCCGTGAGGGAGGAGGCCAGGCTGGTCATTATGCCGGGGTTAAAATTGCTCACGGTGTTGGAGCTGCCCCCGGGGAAGCGGCAGAGCTGGGTGTAGCTGCCGGTCTGCTGGTATATAAGGTCCTCCACGGCGTTGAAGTCCTGGAAGAAGGCTTCCTCGCTGGCATAGATGCTCTTGTAGTTGTGGGAATAGGTGTGCACCCCTATGGAGTGGCCCTCCCGGTAGGCCCGGCCTATCTGGTCGAAGTACTTGGAGTTGGCCCCGGTGACGAAGAAGGTGACCTTTACGTTGTACTTGGCCAGCACGTCCAGCAGCTTTGAGGTGTAGGGCCCGGGGCCGTCGTCAAAGGTCAGGTATATGGTGTTCACGTCCGGGGAGACTATATCCGGGTTGTTCACCGGCAGCACCGTCACCGTGCGCTTTGCGCTGACGGTCTCCCCGGTCTGGCTGTAGATGGAGTAGCTGAGCTCATAGCTGCCCGCCTTGTAGGGGCAGACCTCCCCCTCCACCTGCACCAGCTCCGTCATGTCGTTGCCCATGCTGTCCTTTGCGCTGTAGCCCGGGTCGCTGTAATTAAGGCTGGCGGTGAGCTCTATCTGGCTGCCCCCCTCCAGGATTATCTCCGGCTTGCCCTGGGTATACAGGGGCTCTCTCACCATGGTGGTGGTGTTGCCCGAGGAGTCGGTGACGGTGTAGACCATGCGGTTGTCCTCCAGGCGGCTTTCCACCTTGTCCGTCAGGTCCCCGTCGTAGTTGTCGGTGGCGGTGTAGCCCTCCTCCTGATAGCCGCTCATCCAGGTGGCCTCATAGCCCGGCAGGTATTTCAGCTCCAGCACCGGGGATATCCTGTCCACCACCTTCACCTTCCGCTCGGTGCTGTACTCCCGGAGCAGGTAGCGGGCGGTGTATTTTATGGTGTACTCCCCCAACTTGGTGTTGTCCAGCTCCCCGGAGGTCTCCACATGGAGATGCTTCTTGCCCTCGCCGAATATGGAGCCGGCGCTCACCGCATAGATGCCCGGCTCTTCGTAGGCTTCAAAGCACTCCAGCTCCACTTCCTCCGGTCCGGTCATGTAAAAGCGCACGTGGCGTCCGTCCGTTATCACCGCCGCGGCGGTGACTCCCAGGGCGTACACCAGCAGTATCGCCGCCACCACAAGGCCGGTTTTGCCCGGCATTATCTTTTTAAGTTTTTTAAAAAGCTGTTTCATATCTTTCTCTGCTCTTTTTGCATTATGTAACCTTGCCCATTATACACCTTTCCCGGTGGAATGGAAGCGGCATTTTGTGAATTAAGAATTTTTAACCTTTTCTCCCGCTATAGATATATGACGATGAAAGCCCCCTCTTTGTGACAGCTTTGACACGGCCTCAGGGCTATTTTCTGTTGATATGTTGGAAAAATTCTGGTATATTTAAGATGTTAAGAGTGTGCCAAAAAACTCAGCACATCTCTCCGGCAGCCAGCCGGAGGAAAGGAAGTAA
>DBFSDV010000017.1:0-25597 GCA_048417135.1 Candidatus Limivicinus sp.
GTTGTACGCCTACGGCGTACAATTCGACACTCAGCTCCGTGAGAAGTGTTTTCCGCGACGCACATGTCGCCGCGGAAAACGATTAAAATTATTTTTTCGCCGCGGCGAAAAAACTCTGCGAGGCTTTTTTGACAGTCTCAAGAGCCCGGCGGAAATTAAATGCCGCCGGGCTCTGTTTATGTATCCTTTTCAGCTTTCCCCGTCCTTCAAATCCTCCGGCAGCACCGCCATCAGCGCCTCCCTGTCCGGGTCCTCCATAGCCGCCACCCGGTTGGACTGGCGCACTATCATGTCCTCAAAGCAGTTGCGCACCTCCCGGCCGTTGCCGAAGTTCTCGTCCCGATTTTCATAGAGGGCGTCGAACATCTCCCCGGCAGCCTGCTCCGCCCGGGCGGTGAGGGTGTAGCCGTTCTTCTCGCATTGGCCCTTGAATATGGCCAGCAGCTCCTCACCCTTGTAGTCGGGGAAATGGAAATATTTGTTGAAGCGGGACTCCAGGCCGGGGTTGGAGCCCAGGAACTTCTCCATGGGCTTGTCGTAGCCGGCCACTATGACGATGAGGTCGTCCCTGTGGTCCTCCATGGCCTTCAGTATGGTCTCTATGGCCTCCCGGCCGAAGTCGTTCTCCCCGCCGGAAGCCAGGGAATAGGCCTCGTCTATGAACAGCACGCCCCCCAGGGCGGACTTCACCGCCTCCTGGGTCTTCAGGGCGGTCTGGCCCACATAGCCAGCCACCAATCCGGAGCGGTCCACCTCCACCAGCCGGCCCTTGCTCAGCACCCCTATGGCGGCGTAGAGCCCCGCTATAAGCCGGGCCACGGTGGTCTTGCCGGTGCCGGGGTTGCCCATGAACACCATGTGCAGGCTCATTGGGGGCACGGGAAGGCCGTTCTCCTGGCGGAGTTTGCGCACCTTCATCAGGTTCACCAGGTCTTTCACGTCCTTCTTCACGCTCTCCAGGCCCACCAGCTCCTCCAGCCGGGCCATGAGCTCGTCGAAGTCCGGCTTCTCCGCCGGCTCCTCCGCCGCCGCCTTTTTCCCTTCCCCTCCGCCGCCGGACTCCGCCCTCCGGCCCGGGGCCTTGTCCATGAAGCTGGGCTCGTTGGAGCTCACATAGTCCATGGGGTCCAGGGCCCGGCCGCTCTTTGCCACGCCGCTGGCGTCGCACACCGCCCCCAGCTTGTCGGCGCACTGGGTGATGAACTCCGCCTCGGCGTAGCTCACATCGTCGTCCACCGCCGCCAGATACAGCAGGATGTTGGTCAGCATACGGATGAAGGTGCGGGAGGCCTGGCTGCCCCGGCGGGCGTCCTGCTCCGCCAGATCCCAGTAGAAGGCCGGGGGCAGGAACACGTCCTCCTCACATACCGAGCCGGTGAGGGACCACAGCAGCCACTTGGGCTGCTCCTGCCCTTTGGAGTATATCTGGTTTGCCATGTCCACATGGCGCTGGCCTATGCTCCCCGCCCGGCTCCACAGCTTCAAAGCGCAGCCGGTGACGAACTCGTCCAGCTCCTTTGCCAGGCTCTTGCTGCCTACACGGTAGAAGGCCTCGGTGTTGGCCAGATATATTTTGTGAAATTCCTCCGGTGAGCGGTTCCAGGTACTGGGCATGGCGGCTGTCTCCTTTAATATGATATATGCTACATTATATTACAATTCCCGGATTGTTCAAGACGGAAAAACGGCGGCCGCAGCTGCGGCCGCCGTTTTCGTATAATTCCTATTTCAGCTTTGCCAGGGTCTTTTCCATGAAGCGTTGGTTAAACACCAGGCAGCGCCGGTGGCTGCCCCGGCCGATGAGCTCATCCCCCGCCCAGGCCTTCACCTCAAAGCTGAGCATCCTGCCTTCAACGCCGGTGAGGCTGCTCTCCGCCCGGACGCTCACGCCCATTGGCGTTGCCGCCAGGTGCTCCACCTCTATCTTCACGCCCACGCTGCCCTGGCCCTCCTCAAGGCAGGGGGCTATGGCATCCATGGAGGCGCTCTCCATCAGGGCTATCATATGGGGAGTGGAAAACACTGGCAGGGCGCCGCTGCCTATGGCGGCGGCGGTGTTGCTCTCGGTGACGAAAGTCTCCGCCCGGCCCAGAAGGCCGGCTTTCAGTTCCGTCATTTCAGCGCCGCCTTGATGACCTCGGCCAGTCTCTTCACGCCCTCCACTATCCTGTCATCCGGCATGCAGGAATAGTTGAGACGCATGCAGCAGTTGTTGCCGCCGTTGGGGAAGAATCCGGAGCCGGGCACAAAGGCCACGCCCATGTCCAGGGCCTTGGCCGCCAGGTCACGGGTGTTCACGTAGTCCGGCAGCTCCACCCAGGTGAAGAGGCCGCCGTCCGGGTCGGTAAACTTGGCCTCCGGCGGGAAGGTCTCCTTCATGGTGTTTATCATCAGCTGGCAGCGGTGCTTGTAGGTCTCCCGTATCTTGTCCACATGGGCGTCCAGATCGAACATGTCCATATACTTGGCGATTATCATGGGGGCAATGGTGGAGGTCTGGAGGGCTGCGGCCTGGGCTATCAGGTTCAGCTTCTCGATGATCTCGTCGTTGGCGCAGGTCCAGCCTATGCGGTAGCCGGGGGCCATTATCTTGGAGAAGGTGCCCATGTAGATGACCAGGCCCTCGGTATCCATGCTCTTCAGGGCGGGCTGGTATTCGCCTTTGAAGCGCAGCTCACCGTAGGGATTGTCCTCGATGGCGGGCACGCCGTACTTGTTGATTATCTCCAGGAATTTTTTCCTCCGCTCCAGGGGCCAGGTGCGTCCGCTGGGGTTCTGGAAATCGGGGATGACATAGATGAGCTTCACGTTTTTCGTGGTGGCCAGGACCTTGTCCAGCTCCTCCATTATCATGCCCTGGTCATCGGTGGGCACTTCCACGAAGTTGGGCTGGTAGGCCTGGAAGGCGTTGATGGCGCCCAGGTAAGAGGGGCTCTCCATAACCACCACGTCGCCGGGGTCAAGAAACAGCTTGCCGCAGTAGTCCAGGCCCTGCTGGCTGCCGGCGGTGAGTATGATGTTGTCGGGCGTGGTATGTATGGCATTCTTTGCGGCCATGCGCTCAACTATCTTCTGGCGCAGGGGCAGGTAGCCCTCGGTCTGGCCATACTGCAGGGCGGCCCGGCCCTGTTCATCCATCACCGCATCCGTTGCGGCTTTGATATCTTCCAGCGGGAAGAGCTCCGGAGCGGGCAGGCCTCCGGCAAAAGAGATTATTTCCGGCCTGGTGGTGAGTTTCAAAAGCTCCCTGATGTCTGAGGCTTTCATGCCGTCCATTCTCTGAGCAAAGTTTACCATGATATTCCTCCTCAAATTACTTATTTTCCAAGTTTTGTCTTTCAACTATTGTTATTTTAGCACAAAATCCCCGCTTCGTAAAGCGCTAAACTTGTTAATAATTAGTCAGTCCGTAAATTTTTTTACGGACTGACCGGATTTTCTTTCGGGGAGTATCATTTGCCCAGGAATTTCAGTATCGCCACCTGGGGCTCCATGTCCGCCGTGATGGTGATGGTGTCGGTATCGTAGCGGTGTATCATCTCCGGGGCCTCAAAATAGTCCGCCAGGGCCTGGACATGTTCCAGCCGCCGGGGTCCCCGGTTCCCGTCCCGGTAGTGCATGGGGATTATCACCTTGGGGAAGAGCTCCTCGCTCATGCGCCAGACCTCCTGGGAGGGCAGGCCGGTGCAGGAGCCGGCGGTGACCATGAGGACGTCGGCCCCGAAGAGGCGGCTTATCTCCCCGCCGGTGAGCCCCGTGCCGATATCCCCCATGTGGGCCAGCTTCAGCCCGTCGGCCTCCAGGATATGTATGAGGGTCTTGCCCCGCATTATGCCCCCCACGCTGTCGTGCCAGGTCTCCATGGCGCTTATCTCAAAGGGGCAGTCCCTCTCGGGCCGGTCGGAGAGCTCCACGCCTTTGCGGTAGTTGTGGCCGTAGTGCTCGTGGCTTATCAGCAGCTTGTCCGCCTTCACCCTGAGCTTGGGGTAGCCGGTGGTGTAGTCGCTGTCGTAGGGGTCTATCACCACGCTGTAGCCCTTATGGGTGATTTTAAAGCAGGCGTGGCCCAGCCATTGTATCTCCATCTCTATTCCTCCATCACGTGGAGAGCCCTTATCTGGGGGTTCTCTATATGTTCCATAAGCTCCAGGGCGTGGGGCTCCAGATAGTCCCAGCTGCCGCAGCTGAGGCCCTGGGCCCGGAGCTCCTTCACCACCCGGGCGCAGATATCCTCCGCCAGCTCGCCCTTGAGCTTTTGCCCGGCGGAATCGTTCTCCCCGGTGAGCAGGAACTCCAGGGGCTCCCTCAGCTCCCCCAGCTTTTCCAGCTCCGCCAGGGCCCGGAACTGCCACTTGTAATAGGGCATGTGCCGCCGGTTCAAAAGGAAGACGGCGGCGCAGGCGGCGTTGACGAACTCCCCCATGGCCAGCATGGCGCCGCCCTCCTCCCCGTGGCCCAGGCAGCGGGCGTAGTTGTACTGTCCCGCCTGGGCCATGGTGATGAGCTTTGCCGCCAGGCGCTTTTTCCGCACATCCTCCGGCATGCCGCCGAGTATCTCCCGGCGTATGGAGCTGAACAGGCCCTGCCCGTCCCGCCAGACCTGGCCGTTGGAGGCCTCCGCCAGGGCGTGGCTGGGGAGATACAGCCAGGCCTGCCAGCTGTCCGGCGCCCCGGGGCAGCCGGTGTAGCGCCGGTAAAAATCCCCTATGCGCCGCACTCCCCGGCTCTGCTCCGCCAGGGCGCTGGACTTGGAGCCGCCGCCCTTCAGCTGCCGGTAGGCCCGGCTCAGTTCCAGGCCTATCTCCCGGTCGGTGTCCTCGTCTATCCAGAGGCAGAAGCCCGCTTCAAAGTCGTGGTCCTCCGAAAGCTCGTCGTCATAGCCGAAGCACTCGGAGCCGTGGCCCGCCAGGCCCACGGCTATCCTGTCCTCATATTCCGGGAAGAGGCTGTGGATGAGCTCCCGCCCCCGGCTCTCATAGAGCTCCCTGGCTCTCTCAAGTCCCCGCATATATCTTTTCCGCCCTCTCTCTCAGTTCCTTTGCATAGAGGAAATATCCGAAGTAGTCAAAGGTGGGTGCGCACTTGGATATGGTGAAGGCGTGGTAGCCGTCCCGGGGCAGCCTCTCGTCGTTGAGAAGCTCCCAGGCCCGCTCCATGCACTGAGCTATCCGCTCGTCCTCCATGTCCCTTTGGGCGTACATCTCCGCCATGTTGCAGTAGCTGACGGCCATGTCGTTGCCGGGGTTTTCGCAGCTCTCCATGATCTTCAGGGCCAGGGTGAAGTATCTCTCCGCCCCCTCGTAGTCCTCCACATCGGCGCAGGACAGGGCCATGTTGTTGTAGAGCCCGGCAAAGCGGTAGTCCATGGGGTCCAGCTTCCCGGAGTACACCAGGCTCACATGGCGGAATATGGGCAGGGACTCCGCCGCCCGGCCGAAGCATTTCAGGGTAGTGGCGGCGTTGAGCAGCACCGTGGCCCCGGAGAGGGTCCGGCCCATGCGGTGCTCCCGGATGAGGCTCAGGGCCCTGTCCACCGCGGCCAGGCCCTTGGCCCTGTCGCCGCTGCGCCGGTATTGGCCCAGCAGCTCGCCGGTGAAGCTCAGCTCCGCCCGCCAGTCCCCGCAGCCTGCGGCCTTCTCCTGCCAGCTCTCCAGAAAGCCCTGGGCCTCCGCCTCCCGGCCCTCCTCATAGAGCCGGTCCAGCTCCTCTATCACGTCTCTCACCGGCAGGCTCACCGGACAGGGTGCGCTGTCCGGGCTGCCGGTGTACATGCTGCTGTCAAAGGGACAGCAGCTGTCGGTATAGTCTGTTTTGTCCATGTTGTCTCCGGCCCACCGGCGGCCCCTCCGGGCTTGAAATGGCCCGGCGCCCCGGTGTATAATAAAGTATTCTATTTCAAATGCTAACACAAAAGGTGTCGGGAGGCTGTGGCATGAGCAACAGTTTGATAAAGGAAAAGTCCCCCTATCTCCGGCAGCACGCCGAGAACCCGGTGGATTGGCTGCCCTGGGGGGAGGAGGCTTTCTACAGGGCCGCCCGGGAGGACAAGCCCATATTCCTCTCTATCGGCTATTCCACCTGTCACTGGTGCCATGTGATGGCCCGGGAGAGCTTTGAGGATAAGCAGGTAGCGGAGCTGCTGAACCGCTTCTACATTCCCGTGAAGGTGGACCGGGAGGAGCGGCCGGATGTGGACAGCGTGTATATGAAGGCCTGCCAGGCTCTCACCGGCAGCGGCGGCTGGCCCCTCACCATAATCATGACGGCAGAAAAGCTGCCCTTCTTTGCCGGCACCTATATCCCCAAAGACAGCCGGGGCGGCCAGGCAGGTCTCATCCCCCTGCTCCGGGCCGTAGCAGCCAAGTGGGCCCGGGACCGGGAATCCCTGCTGAATACCGCCGGGGAGATAAGCTCCTTCCTGGCCCGGGAGCAGACGCTGTCCCCCTCGGAGCCGGGGGAGGACAGGCTGAAGGCCGCCGCCGCTCAGCTCTCTGCCGCCTACGACAGGGAGTACGGCGGCTTCGGCACGGCCCCCAAGTTCCCCTCAGCCCACGACCTGCTGTTTCTCCTGCGCCTGTCCCACTTTACCGGGGCCAAAGAGCAGCGGCAGATGGTGGACAACAGCCTCCGGCAGATGTACCGGGGCGGCATCTTCGACCACTTCGGCGGGGGCTTTTCCCGCTATTCCACGGACCGGGAGTGGCTGGCCCCCCATTTTGAGAAGACCCTCTATGACAATGCCCTGCTCTCCTTCCTCTACACCGAGGCCTGGCAGGACGGGCACATGGCCCTGTACCGCTATGTGGCGGAGAGCAGTCTGGACTACTGCCTCCGGGAGCTGAAGGCGGAGGAGGGCGGTTTCTTCTCCGCCCAGGATGCGGACAGCCGGGGCGTGGAGGGGGCCTACTATCTCTTCACCCCGGAGGAGGTGAACTCCGTTCTGGGTGAGGAGGCGGGGCGCCACTTCAGCAACTGCTACGACATCACGCCGGAGGGGAACTTCCACGGCAAGAGCATACCCAATCTGCTGCTGAACACCCGCTGGAACTTTGTCCCCGAGGGCTATGACGAATACCGGGAGCAGCTGCGGCTGTACCGGGAGCAGCGCCTGCCCCTCTTTACCGACGAGAAGATACTCACCGGCTGGAACGGGCTCATGCTCATGGCCCTGGCCCGGGCCGCATGGGCCTTCAGGGACCGGCGCTATCTCCTGGAGGCCCGGGAGCTGGCGAAGTTCATGGAGGAAAAGCTCTTTGAGGGCGGGCGGCTGAAGGCCCGGCTCTGCGGTGGGGAGCTGCGCTATGAGGCCCAGCTGGACGACTACGCCTTCTACGCTCTGGGGCTTTTGGAGCTGTACCGGGCGGACTTCGAGCCGGAGCATATAGCCGCCGCCCAGGCCCTGGCCCAGGAGATTCTGGAGAATTTTGCCGACGATAAGGGCGGCTTCTTCCGCAGTTCCCAGGCGGCGGAGAAACTTTTTATCCGGCCCAAGGAGGTCTACGACGGGGCCCTGCCCTCAGGCAACAGCGCCGCCGCCGTCCTCTTTGACTCTCTGGCCAGGCTCACCGGAAAAAGCACCTGGCTGGAGGCCGGCGGCAAGCAGCAGGCCTTCCTCTGCTCCGCCTGCGAGAAGGTTCCGGCAGGCTGCGCCTTCGGCTACCTGCCCATGCTGACCGGGGTCTACGGCGGCCGGGAGCTGGTCTGTGCCCTGCCCGCGGGGGAGCTGCCGGAGGCTCTGAAGGCGGTGCTGGGCCGCTATGCCCCGGAGCTGACGGTGCTGGTGAAGACCCCGGAAAGCGCCGGGCTGCTGTCCCGGCTGGCCCCCTTTACCGCCGACATGCAGCCCCAAAAGGGCAAGGCCGCCTATTATATCTGCCAAAACGGCAGCTGTTCCCTGCCGGTGACGGAGCTGTAATACATCAAAGCCGAAAGGGCGCGGCAGCTGCCGCGCCCTTTTTTGTAAATTTTTAACAGGCAAGCCCATATATCCAGTTTTTTCCTGGGGATTTTGCATAATTTTCGCTTATCGAATTAAACCACATTTAATAAAAATAACAATTATAAATTGACATTAATGTTTTTATGTAGTATTGTTGCCATAGCAGCAAATAGAATTTATTTTTCATAAATTCTATTTCATTCGGGAATGCGCATTCAGCGATATTGGCCGTATCGCAGCAGAGAGACCTGTCCGGGTTAGGAGGAAAACGAGAGATTATTTGAAAGGGTGTTCTTATGAGTCCACTTCTTGTTGTATTGTTTATACTGATTTCCATCCTGGTTCTGATTTTCCTGACTATCAAGGTAAAGCTCCACCCATTCTTCGCACTGACGATCTCGGCAATAGTATTCGGTCTGCTCATTGGTCAAAACATCAACGACATAATGGACGCCTACGCCAGCGGTCTTGGCAGCACCATCTCCGGCATAGGCGTGGTCATCGCAATAGGAACGGTCATGGGGGCGCTGCTGGAAAAGAGCGGCGCAGCGGAAACCATGGCCAAAACTATCCTGAAGATCACCGGTGAAAAGCACGCCGCCCTGGGTCTGGCCATCACCGGCTACTTCGTCTCCATCCCCGTTTTCTGTGACTCCGCATATGTCCTGCTCTCCCCCCTGGCTAAACGCATGGCCAGGGATACCCGGGTCAGCATGACCACCATGGCCGTTGCCCTGGCAATGGGCCTGCATGCCACCCACATGCTGGTGCCGCCCACTCCCGGCCCCCTCTCCGTTGCCGGTATCCTGGGCGCAGACCTGGGCATGGTCATACTCCTGGGAATGCTGGTTTCCATCCCGGTGGTGCTTGTGGCTCTGGCGGCAGGCAAGGTCCTGGGCAAGAAGTACTATTATGAAGTGGAGGAGCTGGAAGAGGCGGAGCCCGAGGACGATCGGAAACGCCCCGGCGCCCTGGCGGCCTTCATGCCCATCCTTCTTCCCATTGTCCTGATGCTCCTGCGCACCGTCGCCTCTCTGGACTCCGCCCCCTTCGGCGACGGCATATTCTACACCATATTCTATTCCCTGGGCAATACCAGCGTCGCCCTACTCATAGGCCTGATCATAGCCTTCATCTCCTACCGGCGCGTGTGCCCCAACGACAAGAAGGTCTGGACCTTTGACGGTGAGTTCGGCGAGGCGCTGAAGACCGCCGGCCAGATCGTGCTTATAGTAGGCGCCGGCGGAGCCTTTGCCACCGTGCTCAAACTCTCCGACCTGGAGACAATAGTCACCAACGCCTTCTCCGGCGTCAGCCTCGGCATACTGGTGCCCTTTGTCATCGGCGCCATCTTCCGCACCGCAATAGGTTCCGGCACCGTTGGCATGATAACCGCAGCTTCCATGCTGCTGCCCCTGGTGGATGTGCTGGGCTTCAACTCCCCCATCGGCCTGGTCATTGCCATGCTGGCCTGCGCCTCCGGCGGCTTCATGGTCTTCCACGGCAACGATGACTTCTTCTGGGTGGTCACCTCCACCTCCAACATGAAACCGGAAGTGGCCTACAAGGTGTTCCCCCTTATCAGCGTCCTTCAGGCTTTCACCTCCCTGGCCTGCGTGTTCGTGCTTCAGCTGATATTCCTTTAAGCCAGGCAGGGCTTTTCCCAGGTATTTATTTCACCGATAATTTTTGTTTCAGAAAGGACCGTGCATCATGAATATTGACAAAATACAGACCCCGGCCATTTTGCTCAATCTGGATTACATGGAGCATAACCTGAAAAAATACTGCGACGAGGCCGCAAAATACGGCAAGCAAATCTGGCCGATGATCAAGACCCACAAGAGCACGGAGCTGGCCAAGCTTCAGAAAGAATACGGCTGCACCGGCTTCCTCTGCGGCACCCTTGACGAGGCAGAGGCAATGTGCGCTGCGGGCATGGAAAACATCATGTACGCCTACCCCGTGGCCACCCAGGTCTCCATTGACCGCGTGGTGGAGCTTGCCAAGAAATGCAACTTCATAATCCGCATAGACGGCCTGGAGGCCGCCGCAGCCATAGACAAAGGGGCAAAGGCCGCCGGAGTCAAGGTCAATTATACCATCATAATCGACAGCGGCCTGCACCGCTTCGGCATCAAGCCGGAAAAGGCCGGCGAGTTTGCCGCCCAGATGAAGGCCTTTGACAACCTGGTCTTTAAAGGCATATCCACCCATCCGGGCCATGTATACGGTGCGCGCTGCCATGACGAGCTCGCCGCCTATGCGGCGGACGAGGTGAACGCCGTGGCCGCTGCGGTTGAAGCTCTGAAGCAGGCGGGCTTTGAGCCGGAGATAGTGTCCAGCGGCTCCACCCCCACCTTCTGGGGCGCCATAGACGACAAGAACATCGGCATATTCCATCCCGGCAACTACATCTTCAACGACACCATCCAGATGTCCACCGACACCGCCTCCGAGGAGGAGTGCGCCCTGTATGTGCTGGCCTCCGTCATCTCCCATCCCTCTGAGGACCTGTTCATCTGCGATGCCGGCGCCAAGTGCCTCGGCCTGGACCAGGGCGCTCACGGCAACAATTCCATCCGCGGCTTCGGCACCGTGAAGGGCCATCCCGAGCTCACCGTGTACAGTCTCTCCGAGGAAGTGGGCAAGATGCACGTGGACGGCAGCACCGATCTCAAGGTGGGCGACAAAATCTGCATCATACCCAATCACTCCTGCTCCACCGCAAACCTCTCCAACTATTTCGTCGGCATTCGCGGCGATGAGGTGGAGCGTCTGGTGGAAGTAGACATCCGCGGCAACTCCGGAAGGAAAAACGTCTGATACCCGCCTGAATAAAAAAATTGGCCGGATACCAACATCCGGCCAATGTATTTGCTTCTCTTCAGAAGGTCGGGGGGGATACTGCAAAAACCAGCACCATATCCTCCGTCCCAATGTTTCTCCAGCTGTGCAGCACTCCGCTTCTTATCCGCACGCTGTCCCCCGCGTTCAGGACGCACTGCTCCTCTCCTAAGGTGAGCTCCGTAGTGCCCTCCAATACGATGGCGATCTCTTCGCCCGTGTGTCCCATCGGAGTGGTGCAGGAGTCCTTGCCCGGTTTCAGCTTTAGCTGCAGCATCTCCAAATTCCCGTTGGTATCCGGGGACAGGAGCTCGTAGTCCAGGCCGTTTTCCATGATGTGCCTTCTCTTGTCCTTGCGCACGACCTCGCTTTCCATTCCCATATCGTCCATGAAGAATTTGAACATCGGCACATTCAGAGCCTGGGACAGGAGACGTATGGTATTGAGGGATGGATTGGCCTGGCCCCTCTCTATCTGACTGAGCATGGAAGAGGTTATCTGGGCCTGCTCTGCCAGTTCCTTTATCGTTTTTCCAAGCTTCAAGCGGAAAGTTTTTATCCTCTGTCCTATCTGTAGTTCGTAATCCATTCTCAATGCCTTCCAAAACCAGAGATTATTTTTGATTATATCACACTCATTTAAAAAATACAATCGTGGTATTTATCACTAAAAACATCCTGAAAACAAGGAGATTAACATGAAAAAAGTTCAGACTGATAAAGCCCCGGCCGCAATAGGTCCATACAGCCAGGCCATCACCAGCGGCAAATTTCTCTTTTCCTCCGGTCAGGTCCCTCTTGACCCCGAGACCGGCGCCGCCGTAGGGAACAGCATCGAAGAGCAGGCGGAGCGCTGCTGTCTCAGCGTTCAGGCCATTCTGGAAGCCTGCGGCGCAAGTTTTGACAATGTGGTGAAAACCACCTGCTTTTTGGCGGACATGAACGACTTTGCAGCTTTCAACCAGGTATACGGCAAATACTTCACCAGCAAGCCCGCCCGCTCCTGCGTTGCGGTCAAGACCATCCCCAAAAATTTGCTGTGCGAGATCGAGTTTATCGCCGAGCTCCCGTAAAGCCATAAAAAGCCATAACATAAAAATGAGCGCCGCTGTGCGCTCATTTTTACTTCCTTATCTTCCGGTCTTTTCCGGCGCTTCAAGAGCGCCGCTCAGGCGTGGCTTTTATGTCTTTTCACAAATCTCACATGTCCCGAGTTAATCAGGGCCAGAAGGATGATTATCCCGTAGCCCAGAAAGCTCAGGGCGTCGGGCACCTGCCCGAACAGGAAGAGGCCCAGCAGGGCGGAGAAAATTATCTGGGAGTAGTCATACACGGAAATCTCCCTGGCGGGGGCATAGCTGTAGGCGGCGGTGATGCTGAACTGGCCGCAGGCCGCGAACACTCCGCACAGCAGCAGCCACAGCAGCTGCTCCGGGCTGGGCAGGCTGAAGTCCAGCAGGGCCAGAGGCAGCAAGGTCAAAGTGGAAAAGGCGGAGAAAAAGAAGACCACATAGGTCTTTGCCGCCCCGTGGGTGGTGGCACCCCGGAGGCAGGTATAGGCCGCCCCGGCGCCCATGCCGCCTATGGCCCCCACTATGGCCGGGACCAGCAGCAGATTCGATGGGGAGGGCTTTATTATCAGCAGGCTGCCGCCGAAGGCCCCCAGCACTATGAGCAGCTGCTTTGCGTTCATCTTCTCCCCCAGCAGCAGAGCGGAGAAGATCACCGCAAAAAAGGGAGACATCTTGTTTAGCATGTTGGCGTCCGCCAGATTTATTTTGCCTATGGCGTAGTAATTGCACACCAGGCCCACCGTGCCGAATATGGCCCGCATCCAGACGAAGCGCCGGCTCTCCGGGCTGAGCTTTGTGGGCACGTGATTCTTTATCATCATGGGGACAGTTATCAGCAGAGCCACGAAATTTCTGAAAAAGGCCTTTTCAAAAGTGGACACGTCCCCCGCCAGGCGCACGCAGGCGGACATGGAGGCAAAGCTCAGCCCCGACAGCAGTATGAATATTATTCCCTTGGACTTGTTGCTCATATGTCTTTTCTCCGAAATATCCCCGGTGCGGCTGCACCGGGGATACTTTTCAGCAGTTCTCCGTTTTGCTCTGCCGGCTCAGTCGCCCATGCAGATGCCTATGTCCCTGGCCACCTGGATCATGGGGTGGTCCACCGGCAGGAACTTGGTGCGGCTGGCCGCCTCCTCCAGAGGTATGGAGCAGATCTCGTCCCCCTGGATGGCCACCATGCGCCCGTATTCCCGATTGACTATCAGCTCGGCCGCCGCAGTGCCGAAGCGGGTGGCCAGCACCCTGTCGTAGGGGCAGGGAGGGCCTCCCCTCTGGTAATGGCCGGGCACGGTGACCCTGGTCTCCTGGCCGGTGAGGGCCTCCAGCTCCGCGGCTATCTTGTAGGACACGGCGGAGTAGTTGGAGTTCTCCTTCAGGCGGCGGCGGGCCTCCTCGTCCAGCACCACGTCGTCCTTGCTGACGGCGCCCTCGGCGCAGGCCACGATGGAGAAGCTGCGGCCCTTTTTCTTGCGGGCCTCGATGAGCTCGGCCACCTTGTTCAGGTCGTAGGGTATCTCGGGTATGAGTATCACGTCGGCGCCGCTGGCGATGCCCGCATTCAGTGTCAGCCAGCCGGCGTCCCTGCCCATGAGCTCCACCACGAAGATGCGGCTGTGGGAGCTGGCGGTGGAATGTATGTAATCTATAACATTGGTGGCAATGTCCACGGCGCTCTGGAAGCCGAAGGTGGTGTCCGTGCCGTAGATGTCATTGTCAATGGTCTTGGGCAGGGTCACCACGTTCATCCCCGCGTCGGAGATGAGCTTTGCGCTCTTCTGTGTGCCGTTTCCACCCATTATCACCAGGCAGTCCAGGTTGAGCTTGTTGTAGGTGTCCTTCATGGCGGGGATGAGGCTGTTGCCGTCCTCGTCCACTATGTCCTTGCCCGGGATGTAATGCTGCCGGGAAGTGCCCAGGATGGTGCCGCCCTGGGTGAGTATGCCGGAGAAATCCTTGGAGGTCATGAATTTATAGTCGCTCTCTATGAGCCCCCGGTAGCCGTCATACATGCCGAAGATCTCGATATTGTCCAGCTTCTCAAACAGAGCCTTGCCCACGCCTCTGATAGCCGCATTCAGGCCCTGGCAGTCGCCGCCGCTGGTTATAAGTGCAACTCGGGTCATTCTTTTCAATGCCTTCGCCTCCTGTATTCTTTTTGGGAAAGGGGATGCCCGGGACGCCCCGCAGGGACATATCCCGTCCACAGATAATTATGTTCCATAGCCCGGATTTTTGCAAGACTTATTTATAACAATTTTCAGCCTTTTGCGGCCTGAGCTCCGCCCCCTGTCTGTGCAGTCTGCCTATGGGCGCAAAAACGGGGCCCCGCGGGGCCCCGTTTTCCAAGTCGGTCCTGTACTGCTTTTCATTTGAGCGCCAGCAGCGGGCGCACCGCCTTTTCATACATCAGCTGCTGGCCCAGGCGGTTGGGATGTATGCCGTCCGGGCAGAGGTACTTCTCCTGCTCCTCAAGGGAACTGGGGAACACGGCGCGCAGGTCCAGTATCTTGCAGCCCAGGCTCAGGGCAACCCGGCGCACCATGGCGCTGTAGCCCTCCTGCCAGCGGTGTATGGCCTCCAGGTCCCCCAGCCAGCGGAGTATGGCCCGGCTGTCCAGCCCGTCCCGGCACACGTGGGCCAGGTATCTCCGGGAGGATATGGGGGGCAGGGTGGCCGCCAGGGGCCGGCTGCCCGCCTCCGCCACGGTCTTTATCATCTTGGCGTATTCCTGTTCAAATTCCTCCGGGGGCACCACGCTGAGATGCTCCCCCTCCGGGTCCGCCGCTACCTCCGCCCAGTCATAGGCGCAGTCGTTCCCTCCGAACTCGATGAGGGTTATATCCCCCAGGCGGCCCTGGGCCAGGAACTTCTCCAGGCGGCCAAAGCCCTTTATCACCGTGGAGCCGAAGCTGCTGTGGTTATCCAGCTTTATCCCGCTCTCCTGCTCCAGCCTCACGAATTGGTCCCTGCAGCGGCTGTAGCGGCCGTTCTCCTGCACCACTCCGGCCATTATGGAATCTCCAAATATACTCAGCAGCATTCTGGTTCTCTCCTTTTCATCATCTGGTTTTGAATACTATATACCACTGTTCTCATTATATGTCAAGTGCTTTTTTATAAAAGATATTGCAATTGTTTTAACTTTGTGTTATGCTGCAAAAAAACAGTGGGAGCGGATACGATGAAGGAAATACAGAACAAGGCTCCGGAGGAGCTGGCCGGGCTCAGCCTGCCCCAGTGGGAGGAGCTGCCGGACCTGGAGCTGTATATGGACCAAGTGCTCAGCCTGGTGGGGCGCTATCTCCCTGCCGGGGAGGACCGGGGGCTCACCGCCTCCATGGTGAACAATTACGTAAAGCAGAAGGTGCTGCCGCCGCCGGTGAACAAGCGCTACGGCCGGGGGCACATTGCGGCGCTGCTGATGATATGCAGCCTTAAATCGGTCATGCCCATCTCCGCGGTACAGCAGCTCTTTGAGAGCCGGGGAGGCGCGGAGGGTCTGGAGGAGCTCTATGCCGATTTCCGCCGGCTCTATACCCAGGCCAACTCCGCCGTTGCCGCCCAGCTGGAGCAGCTGTCCGGAGAGGATGCCCGGCAGATATTTCTCTTCTCCGCCCTGTTTTCCCGGGCCGCCCAGGCTCTGGCCATGGGGCTGCTTCCGGAGCTGGGGGAAAAATAAAGACGGCGGACAATATAAAACGGACTCTGCTCACAGAAAGCAGAGTCCGTTTTATATTGCATATTATTCCGCAGTAACTTATTGCCTCTTGCCAAAATAGGAAATGATGTGGCGGGGGCAGATATCGGCACAGTGGCCGCACTGTACGCACTTGGTGACGTCCACCACGGCCAGGTTGTCCTTGACCACGATGGCGTCGGCGGGGCACTCCCGCTGGCACTTCATGCAGCCTATGCAGCCGAAGTCGCACATCTTCATGACCTTGGCGCCCTTGTCCTTATTGGAGCAGGCGGGCATGACCTTCTGGGAGGCGGGGATGAGCTTTATGATGCTCTTGGGGCAGGCGTCGGCACAGGCGCCGCAGCCCACGCACTTGGCCCGGTTCACCTTGGCTATGCCGTCCACTATCTCCATTGCGCCGAACTGGCAGGCCTTGACGCAGTTGCCCAGGCCGATGCAGGCGAAGGTGCAGGTCTTGTTGCTCTTGCCGCCGAAGAGCATGGCGGCCTGGCAGTCCTGGGGGCCGGAGTAATTGAAGCGTTTCTCCGCATGGCCCTCGGTGCCGGAGCAGGGGACGAAGGCCACCATGGGCTCGGCAGCCCCGGCCTCCACGCCCATGATGCGGGCGATCTTCTCCGCGGCCTCGGCGCCGCCGGCAACGCAGCGGTTGGTGGGAGCCTCGCCGGCGGCCACGGCGGCGGCATAGCCGTCACAGCCGGGGTAGCCGCAGCCGCCGCAGTTTGCGCCGGCCAGGCAGGAGCGGATGGCCTCCTGCTTGGGGTCCACTTCCACATGGAATATCTGGGAGGCGATGGCCAGCAGTGCGCCGAAGGCGGCGCCCAGCACGCCCAGAACAAGAATCGAGAGAAGGATAGAACTCATATCAATCTACCTCCTTAGAATACCTGCATTCCGCTGAAGCCCATGAAGGCGAGAGCCAGCAGGCCGGCGGAAACAAGGCAGATGGGGAAGCCCTCAAAGCACTCGGGATAGTCGGAGAACTCGGTGCGCTCCCGGACGCTGGCAAAGAGGACTATGGCCAGCATGAAGCCCACGCCGCCGGTGATGCCGTAGACCAGGGACTCCAGGAAGTTATAGTCGTTCTGCACGTTCAGCAGCACAACGCCCAGGACCGCGCAGTTGGTGGTGATAAGGGGCAGATAGATACCCAGGGCGGAGTACAGGGAGGGGACGGACTTTTTGAGGAACATCTCCACGAACTGCACCAGGGCGGCAATGACCAGGATGAAGGCCAGGGTCTGGAGGAACTCCAGGTGCAGCGCCACCAGCAGGTACTCATTGATCACCCAGCAGATGGCGGAAGCCAGGCCCATGACGAAGACCACGGCCAGGCCCATGCCGGTGGCGGTCTCCACCTTGTTGGAGCAGCCCAGGAAGGGGCAGCAGCCCAGGAACTGGGAGAAGATGAAGTTGTTGATGAGTATTGCGCCCAGGGAGATGGAAATAATATTGGTCAGCATTATTCTTCAACCTCCTTTGCAGCCAGCTCCTGCGCTTCCTTTTTCTTTTCGGCCTTCTTCAGGGCGTACTGCATGATGGCTATCAGCAGGCCCAGGGTGATGAAGCCGCCGAAGGGCAGGGTCATTATGGTGGCGCCGTAGTCGCTGGGGAAGATCTGGATGCCGGCGCCGGTGCCGTCCATGGTGATGCGGAAGCCGTTGCTGATGTCGATAAGGCCGCCGCCGAAGCGGCCGCTGCCCACAAGCTCACGGAACACGCACATGACTATCAGCACCAGGGTGTAGCCCAGGCCCTGGAAGATACCGTCAAAGAAGGAAGCGCCCACGGCGTTCTTCTGGCAGAAGGCCTCGGCCCGGCCGATGATGATGCAGTTGACGACGATGAGGGGGATGAACACGCCCAGAGCGTCGGACAGGGCGGGGATGTAGGCCTGCAGCAGCAGGTCCACGATGGTGACGAAGCCGGCTATGATAACCACGAAGATGGCCAGTCGTATCTCATTGGGTATGATCTTACGGATAGCGGATACCACCACGTTGCAGCAGGTGAGTATGACCAGAACGGACAGACCCATGCCCACGCCGTTGAAGAGGGTGGTGGTGATGGCCATGGTGGCGCACATACCGATGAGCTGTACCAGAACCGGGTTATTGGTTATCAGGCCTTCCTTAAACTGTTTCTTGATATTCATTCAGCCTTTCCTCCTTAACCCAGAGATTCAACAGCCTTGATGGCCGTTGCGGTTGCTGCGGTGACGGAACGGGAGGTGATGGTGGCGCCGGAGAGGGCGTCTATCTCACCGCCGTTCTTGGTGAGGGCGATGTTCTCATCCTGACCCACAAACTGGGCGCGCCAGTTGACGCCCACCTCGGCGGTGCTGGCGGCGTTGGCGCCAAGGCCCGAGGTCTCGGAATGGGAGATGATGGAGATGCCGGTGCACTTATAGTCGTTGTCCACGCCCACGGCCATGGTGATCTTGCCCTGGCAGCCGCTGAAGGTGGTCATGACCACGTAGCCGGCGCCGTTGGTGCACTTGCTTATGGCGTCGATGGTGGGGTTGGCCTCCTCGTCGAAGGCCACGTCCTCGTAGCCGTCGGAGGGAAGGACCGCCGCATAGGCCCTCTCGGTCTTTATGCGGTTTTGTTCCTCGATGGTCTCGTAGGTGAGCTCGTTGACCACGCCCAGCACGCCGGCCACTACGGCGCAGACCAGGAACAGGACTATGGTAAGTTTCAGGATCTTATTCATTTGGCCGCCTCCTTTGCTGCCTTTTTGGCCGCTTTCTCGGCTGCGATGTCCTCTTTGCTGACACCGAACTGATGGCGGTGGAAGCCCTTGTCAATGGCCCAGCTGCACAGGTTCATTATAAGAATGGCATATGTAACGCCCTCGGGGAAGCCGCCGAAGTAGCGGATGAGCACCGTCAGCGCGCCGCAGCCCGCTCCGTAGAGCAGCTGGCCGTTGAGGGTGACGGGGCTGGTGGCATAGTCGGTGGCCATGAAGATGGCGCCCATGACCAGGCCGCCGGCCAGGACATTGTAGAGCATCCACTCCACATTGCCGTAACCCTCCTTGCCGAAGATGAGGCAGAGCAGGGCCACGGTGCCTATATAGGCGCCGGGGATGCGCCAGGAGATGACCTTGGTGGCAAGCAGGTAGGCGCCGCCTATGAGCAGGGCCAGGGTGCTCAGCTCGCCGATGCAGCCGGGGATGGTGCCCAGGAACATGGTCTTGAAGTTGAAGTACTCGGGCAGGGCGGTGCCGCCGTACATATAGGACAGGGGGGTGGCCATGGTGACGCCGTCCACGGTGCCGCTGAGGGCGGCGGGCACGGCATACTGGCCCATGATGGCCGCATAGGAGGCCAGCAGGAAGGCACGGCCTGCCAGGGCGGGGTTGAGGAAGTTCTTGCCTATGCCGCCGTAGAGCTGCTTTACCACCACGATGGCGAAGAAGCTGCCGATGACGGGCAGCCACCAGGGGGCCGTGGTGGGCAGCACCATGGCCAGCAGCAAGCCGGTGAGGGCGGCGGACAGGTCGCCGATGGAGTTGGACTTCTTCATCAGCTTCCGGTAGCCCCACTCGAAGAACACGGCGGAGGCCACGGACACCACAGCCAGCAGCAGGGGGTGCGCTCCGTACTGCCACACCGAAACGGCCAGGGCGGGCAGCAGGGCCAGAATGACGTTGAGCATGATGCGCCTGGTGTCGGTGTTGGTCCTGACCTGGGGCTGATAGGCCACGTCAAGGACTATTCTCTCTTTATTGTCACTCATTTCTGCGCCTCCTTTGCTGCCGCTTCAGCCTTGGCCTTTTCCTTGGCCGACCGCACCTGGAACTTGACCTTGGCGGTCTTGAAGGCGTGGGTCAGAGGCATTCTGGCGGGGCAGTTGTAGGAACAGCTGCCGCACTCGAAGCAGTCCATAATGTGGTATTTCTCCATATTTTCAAAGTCGTTCTTGCTGTAGTACATGTACATGAACACCGGCTCCAGGTTCATGGGGCAGACGGTGATGCACTTGCCGCAGCGGATGCAGGTGGGCTCGGCCACGTTCTTGTCCTCTTCCTCGGTGAAGAAGAGCACGCCGGCGGTGCCCTTTATGACAGGTGCGTCGAAGTTGGTGGCGCAGATGCCCATCATGGGTCCGCCCAGGACTATCTTCCTGGGGGTCTTCACAAAGCCGCCGCACTGCTCTGCGATATGTCTGAAAGGCGTACCCACACGGGTCAGGGCGTTCACCGGTCCCTTCAGGGCGCTGCCGCCGTAGGTGACGATACGCTCTATGACGCTCTTGCCCTCATAGCAGGCCTGATAGATGGCGTAGCAGGTGCGGGTGCTGATGACGTTGCAGCCCACGCCGGAGGGCAGCCCGCCGGGCTTGACCTCCCGGCCGGTGATGGCCTTTACCTGCATCTTCTCGCCGCCCTGGGGGTACTTCACCGCCTCGGGGACTATCTCCACCCCGTACTGGGCGGGATTGAGGGAGTTGAGCAGGTCGATGGCGTCCTGCTTGTTCACCTCTATGCCGTAGTAGGCCTTGTCCACACAGTTGGCGATACGGGCCAGCTCAATGCCCCGCAGCAGCTGGGTGGGGAAGTTGAGCATGGTGAGATGGTCGCCGTTGAGGTAGGGCTCGCACTCGGCGCCGTTGATTATCAGCTTATCCACCTTGCCTATGCCGCCTCTGATCTTCACGGCGGTGGGGAACATTGCTCCGCCCATGCCCACGACGCCGGCCTCCCGGATGCGCTCCAGGATGGCCTCAGGGTCCTTCAGCTGCTCCTCGGTGAGAGGGGGCAGCAGCTGGGGAGTGTCCTGAAAGTCGTTCTCAATGACCACGGACATTATCATATCCCCCAGGGGATGGGGCCGGGGCTCCACGGCCAGCACCTTGCCGGAGACGGGAGAGTGGACGGGAGCGGAAACGGGGACCGGGTTTTCGCCGATCTTCTGGTACATCTTCACGCTGTCCCCCACCTTTACCAATGGCTGGCAGGGAGCGCCTATGTGCTGTATCATAGGTATCACGACCTGAGAGGGCGGCGCGATGACGGTCACGGGGACTTCCGGGGCCTTCATGTAATTGGGGTGCACGCCGCCTTTGAATGTATGGGACATAAGCTTCACCTCTTCTAAATTTGCCCTAGTCTTACATCAAGTGATTGTATCACATCCGGTCACAAATTGTCTATATTTTCTGATGTAAAGATTGTCTTTTTTACTGGTCAAGTTTGTAACAATCCCGTTAACGTCTTGTCAATGACCTGTTATCTCCCATTAATTTCCATATCTGTATTTTTTGTTCATTGCTGTGCAATATTTTATTTGGTGATATTTCCCAAAGAGGAGCCGCCGCTTTTCTCCGTGCAGTTTCCCCGCTTTTCTGCTGCTCCGCCTCTGCCGGCGGAGCCCTTTCTCCCGCCGGGGAAGGCAGGAAAAATCCCGGTCCCCATGCCGGGGACCGGGATGATATGTCAGGCTTTTATGTCTGCCGCTATGGCGTCGGCCAGGGCGTCCAGACCGGCAAGCTGCTCCTCAGCCAGGGAGGACTTGACGGTTACGGTGTCGCCTATGAACTGGGTGTTCTTCAGGCCGGAGAGGATGTCCTTCATCTGCTTGCCGCTGGTGGGAGCCCAGCTGCCGTTCTCGATAAGGGCGATCTTGCGGCCCTGGAGATTGTGGTTTGCTATGTCGTGGAGCAGGTTCTCCATGGTGACGAAGACCCCGGCGTTGTAGGTGGTGGCGGCAAAGACCAGATGGCTGCAGCGGAAAGCGTCGGAGACGATATAGCTGGCGGGGGTGACGGAGGTGTCGTACATGCGCACCCGCACTCCCCTCTCCCAGAGCTTCACCGCCAGGATGTTGGCGGCGTTCTCGGTGTGGCCGTAGACGGAGGCATAGGCCAGCATAACGCTCTTCTCCTCCGGGGCGTAGCTGCTCCACAGCAGGTACTTCTCCAGGAAGCCGCCGAAGCCCTCCCGCCACACGGGACCGTGGAGGGGGCAGACCAGGGCGATGTCCAGTCCTGCGGCCTTCTTCAGGGCGGCCTGGACCTGGGGGCCGTATTTGCCCACGATGTTGGTGTAGTAGCGCCGGGCCTCGTTCAGGTAGTCGGCCATGAAGTCGCTCTCATCGGCAAAGATACGGCCGTTGAGGGCGCCGAAAGTGCCGAAGGCGTCGGCAGAGAAGAGGATCTTCTCCGTCTTGTCATAGCTCATCATCACCTCGGGCCAGTGGACCATGGGGGCCATGACGAAAGTGAACTCATGGCGGCCGGCGGAGAAGCTGTCCCCCTCCTTGACGGTGTCTATCCTGGAGCTCAGATCGATGCCCCGGAAGAACTGGGCAAGCATGGTCTTTATCTTGTCGTTGCAGAGGATGCGGGTCTCCGGGTGGCGGAGCATCAGGGACTCCACGGTGGCGGCGTGGTCCGGCTCCATGTGGGAGATGACCAGGTAGTTCAGCTCCCGTCCCCCCAGGGCGTAGGCCAGGTTCTCAAAAAAGGTCTCATAAACAGCTTTGTCCACAGTGTCGAAGAGCACGGTCTTTTCATCCAGCAGCAGGTAGGAATTGTAGGACACCCCGTCGGGCACCCCGTAAACCCCTTCAAAGCAGGCCAGGCGCCGGTCGTCCGCCCCCACCCAGATGAGATCGTCCATTACTTTTCTGGTGCAGTGCATATCTCTGAACCTCCACATAACTGTCAGAATTATATCACACATTATATTTTATTTCTTTTTATTTAGTTGTGGCCTACGCAACAGTTCTGTGCTATAATTCTGATATACTTTTAAAACAGGAAGGGGAGCTTATGGGAGAGATACAGCTTTTTGAGGGCATAAGCCGGGAGAGTCTGGAGGCCATGCTCTCCTGCTTCAAGCCGGAGAGGCGCAGCTTCAAAAAGGGGGAGACCATCCTGGTCTACTCCTCCAGCCTGAAATATCTCTGCGTGCTCACCTCCGGCAAGGCCCATCTCTACTGCATGGACAGCGAGGGGGACTACGCCCTGCTGGAGCAGTACGGCCCCAGCGACATTTTCGGCGAGGTCTTTGCCATGCCCTACGGGGACCTGGGCTACGCCGTGGAGGCGGACAGCGAATGTCAGGTGATGTTCATCCCCTTTGACTGCATTTACGGCCGCTGCCCCAAGGCCTGCCGGCACCACAGCCAGCTCACCCGCAACCTCTTTGAGCTGTCCGCCCGGAAGGCCCAGAGCCTGTCGGTGCGGATAAACATGATAAGCAAGCGCTCCCTCCGGCGCAAGCTCAGCGCCTATTTTGAATACCTCAGCGACCTGGCGGGCAGCCCCAGCTTCCGCCTGGACCAGAGCTTTTCCCAGCTGGCCAGCTATCTCTGCGCCGACCGCACCAGCATGATGCGGGAGCTGAGGAACATGTGCGACGAGGGACTGATAAGCCGCAAGGGCAGGGACATCACCCTGCTGAATATATAAAACATTTTTAACAGATAGGGGGAACAACATGGCAGAGAAAAAATTTGCAGGCATAAACGGCCCGGTGAGTTCGGCGGAGCTGGCCGCCGACTATGAGTCCGCCAGGACTTTCGACAAGGTGAAGGTGGGCAGGCTGGGCGTATACTACAGGGACGGCTTCAAGCTCCGCTTTATGGACTACTCCCTTTTGGAGCGCATCTTCATCCGCATCCAGGAGGTCAATGGCCGCATGTGCTGCGGCAGCACCATTTTTGCCTACTACCGGCTGGTCTTCGTCTCCGGCGGCCGGGAGATAGGGGACGCCATATCCGAAAACGAGAAGGCCATGGACGAGGCCCTGGCCCTTATAAAGGAGCTGGCCCCCGCCTCCCTGGCCATAGGCGTGGCGGAAAAGCCGGCTGAACAGGCCTGAACCTGCGGGACACATATGCTCTGCCCCGGGGCGCCGAAAGAACGGCGCCCCGGGGCAGGATTCGTTTTCCCTGTTAAATTTAATAATGTAGGCTTTTCAGGCCCGGCAGTCCTCAAAGGCCGCCATGATGCAGCCCTTCTCCCCGTAGAAGGAGCAGAGGCCGGTGAAGGGCATGATGCTGACGTCCAGCTGGGGCCAGCGGCCTTTTACCATGTTCTGCAGCTCCCTGGCCCCGCTCTCGTTGAAGCCGTGGGCTATGCGCAGCTTGCCGCCGGCGTAGCCGCAGTCCTCCATCTCCCGGACTATGGCCTGGAGGGCCCGGCTCTGGCCACGGCACTTGTGCAGCTGCTCCAGGGTGCCCTCCCGGCTGGCCTGGCCCATTATGCGTATGCCCAGCACCCCCACGGTCTTTGCCGCCAGGGGGCTTATGCGCCCGTTCTTGGCCAGGTTGTCCACGCTCTCCAGCATGAACATCAGGTGGGTGTGCTCCATGTACTCCCGGATGCGCCTGTCCGTCTCCTCAAAGTCCAGGCCCAGACCGATGAGCTCACGGAGCTTCTCCATAATGAGCACCAGTTCCGGGCCTGCCGAGAGGCTGTCCAGACAGCTGACTCGTCTGCCGGGGTAAGTCTGTTCATACACTTCCTTGGCCTGAACGCAGGCATTGTAGCAGCCGGAGAGGCTGCTGGTTATGGCTATGGCGAAGACTTTCTCCGCCTGGCCAAAGGCCTCCAGCCACTCCCCCACATTGGGGCAGGCAGTGCCGGAACGGCCCTTGTATGCCGCCAGCTCCTCCAGCATCAAGGCGCAGTCCAGCTTCTCGTCGTCCACGTACTCTTTCACGTCGGTGACTATCTTCAGCGGGACGCTGGCAAAATCCACCCCGGGAAATCGGAGAAGATTGCAGGAGGAATCGGCAACTATTCTGTAGTTCATGGCTATACCTCGGCAAAATCTAATCGGTTTTTCAAAAACCGATGTTATAATATCAGAACACCTATATAAAGTCAACAGTTATTTTGTTAAGCCGTTTTGTCTATCCGTTGACAAAGCCGGGCATTGGGCCTATAATATTTGGCAAGGGGGCTTTGCCCCTATCTGTCAGGAACGGAGCATCATATATGACGCAGGAAAACAAGGAGCGGCTGGCCCGGTCCATAGAGGGCTTCCGCCTCCCCCGCTACAACGAGATACCCACCGTGGGCCTGTACCTGGAACAGACCGCCAAATATATCTCGGAGCTGCTCTCCCCTCTGGAGGAGGGCTGCATGACCCCCTCCATGATATCCAACTACGTGAAGAAAAAGCTGATAGCCAGCCCCGTGAAGAAGCAGTACGGCCGGGACCAGATCGTCTACCTCTTTTTCGTGGCGGTGGCCAAGAACGTGCTGAGCCTGGACAATCTGGAGCGCTTCATCCGCATCCAGGAGCGCACCTATACCACGGAGCGGGCCTACAACTATTTCTGCGACGAGCTGGAGAACATCCTCTTCTTTGTTTTCGGTCTGAAGGACAGTCCCGACGCCATAGGCACCGACAGCACCGACGAGAAGATGATGCTGCGCTCGGCCATCATCTCCTTCTGCCACAAGATATATCTGGAGAAATGCTTTGAGCTGGGCGTGGACAGGCCGGAGGACTGAGGATATCTATAGAGAAAATTACCGGCCGGGCAATGCCCGGCCGGTTCATTTTTATTCAGTTTTCCCTGCGCTTTCTCAGGCCACAACGGAGGCCACGATATAGTCTATCTCGTCCATGCACACCTCTTCGGCGGGCATGAAGTTCAGGCCCAGCACCTGGAAGGTATCGGCATCCACATAGGCTTCGTAGCGCTGCCAGTCGGTGCGGAAGCTCACATAGTACAGTCCGTCCTGCTTTTCTATATTTACCAGGCGGGCGTCGGCCCTGTCCATTCCTATATCGTTGAGGACGGCGGTGAGAGCAAATTCATAATTTTTATTCATATCAGCAAGTTCCTTTCTTATTTGTTGGGGAGGTCCGGAGCTGGGCTTCACGGCCCCCCTTTGTTTTATGGCTTAAGAATACAGGCAAATTCTAAGAAAGGAATTAACTATAAAAATAACCAAATTTATTTTTAGTTCACAGCCCGGCCAACAAATTGTGAACAGCCCCGGCTCTGCATAGGCGCAGAGCCGGGGCTGTTCAGCTTGTCAAAGAAGACTACGCCTTCTTTGACAAAAGGGC
>DBFSDV010000018.1:0-14346 GCA_048417135.1 Candidatus Limivicinus sp.
GGGCCTGTTGCAAAATAGAATTTTGAAAAAATAGGCCAAAGAAAAAGTTATCGAGAACCTGTCAAGGCGGCGGTTCTCGATAACTTTTTTAATGCACAAATTTTCTGTTTAGGCCTGAAAACTGCATTTTGCAACAGGCCCTATTTTTATTATTCGGCTCTACTCCGCCGCCGGGGCCTGTGCCTCCTGCCCGGAAATTTCCACAGTACTTACAGGCTTATTCCTGGGTATGACTATAACCAGGTGGAACAGGGCTCCCATAGCCGCAAACAGTGCGGTGTACATCTGACCCAGGCCATGATACAGATTCAATCCGTAGGCTGCCGCCGCACACAGCAGGCACAGCAGAGGCGGCGCTATCAGCAGCAGGCGGCTGCGCAGCAGCTCATAGCTGCCTGGAATGCAGAGGATGCCCAGCACGCCGCCGACAACGGCCAGAGTATTAATGACATAGAGTATCCAGTGGTCGTACTGGGCGCTGCTGCGCTGCTGCTCCAGGAAGCTCCTGGTGCTCTCGCCCAAATCTCCGCCATCATTCACCATGGCCTCGATCTCGTCCTCCTGCATGAGGATTATACGGGCGGAGCGGCGGCTGTCCTCCAGCTCTTTCAGCTCGTCCACGCTAACCAGCATCTTGTCCAGCATGTCGGCCTCGTTGTCCAGCTTTTCCTTGTCTTCCTCCAGCTCTTCCGCCTCGTCGTCCAGCTGGCCCATGTTGTACCACAGCAGTTCCAGCTGGTGCTGAAGCTCGTTTTCGCTTTTTTTCAGGGTCTCCTCACCGGCTGCCAGCTGCCGCTTGGCCTTTTCCAGCGCCTCCTGGCCCTCCTGGAGCTGGGCCTCGGTCTGGGTGATGAGCCCATCCAAAATCGTGGGGATAGAGGCAGCCGTACCCAGCTGGGTGGCTAGGGTCAGGAGCTGAGCCTGGACCTCTGCCGGGTCCGAATCCTCGGTGAAGTCTTCGGGTATAGTAATGGCGCTGAGGCCTATCATTTCTGCAATTTCGGAGCTCTGACCCAATATAATGATTACTCCGATGGCCGATGCTCTCACCGCTGCCAGCTGAGCATTGATCTCAGTTATCAGCTCGGCATAGCCGCTGTCAACTCCGCCCGATACTTCTGGGCCTTCTTCCCCTGAGACGGAGCCGAGGGTCCTGGCCACCAGGGGCTTCTGCCCTGCGATGCAGCTGAGCGTTTCGGCCACAATGCCGCCGGTCTGGTCGCCCTCGCCGCCGGTCGTGTCGCCCTCGCCGCCGGTCGTGCCGCCTCCGCCGCCGGTCGTGTCGCCTCCGCCGCCGGTCGTGTCGCCTTCGCCGCCGGTCTGGTCGCCTCCGCCGCCGGTCTGGCTATCGCCACCGGTCTGGTCTCCACCCTCGCCGGTCTGGTCTCCACCCTCGCCAGTCTGGTCACCACCGTCGCCGGTGTCCGTTCCGCCGCCGGTCTGGTCTCCGCCCTCGTCGCCGCCGGGTTCGGTGGGTGAATCTATATAGGCATCCAATCTGGCAGCAAGGGCGGATATCTTAACCGCGCTGCTCTGCAGCTCGGTGGAAGGTCCGCTCATAGCATCCTTCAATGCGTTGAGCTCGGGTTTGGTCCCATTATTGAATTCCTGAATGGACTGGTTCAGCAGGGTCTCCTGCTGCTCAAGCTGCTGCTTGCCGCTCTCCAGCTCCTGCTTGGCGGTATTCAGCTGTTCCCTGCCGTCCATTATCATATCCACGCCCATGGTGTAGCCGCCCATGGTGGCGGTGTGGGTGGCAAGGTCGGTGCGGTGCTGGGCGGCCTCCTCGTCGTGCTCGTCCTGAAGGCGCTCCAGCTCTTCATAGGCCTCGTCATAGCTTATGGAGTTTTCCAGCTTGGCGTCCAGCTCCTCATACTCCGCCAGCTTATCCTCGACCCGCTGGCAATATTCAAGGCTTTCCTGCAGCGTTCCGTCGGCCTTACCGAAACCAAGAGCGCCATTTATGAGCATAAAGCTGCTGAGCAGCGCAAGCACGATGGCAAAAACTCTGGCAAGAGCCGGGTGCTTCACATTCCATTCCTCCCACTTTACATACTGTTTAGGTATTATACCAGTAATTTATGAAAAAATCATGTATATCCTAAAAATTTTCCCTTTATTTTATGGGCTGATTCGGGTATAGTAGAGCAAGGTCCCATACCGGCCTCGGAGGTGCTGCGTGAAACTGAGTCTTGCCCCCATGGAGGGGATAAGCACATACATATACCGCGCTCTCCACGCCCGCTTTTTCGGCGGCGTCGAGGAGTATTTCGCCCCCTTCATAGCCCCGGATGGCAGCGGCAATTACAAATCCTCCGTCCGGTGGGACATTCTGCCGGAAAACAACCGGGACATCCGTCTCATCCCCCAGCTGCTGGTGAACCGGCCCGAGCCTTTCATCCACGTCGCCCGGGAGCTGGCCGCCATGGGCTATGAGGAGGTCAACCTGAACATCGGCTGCCCCTCCTCCACGGTGGCGGCAAAGCACAAGGGTTCCGGCATGCTGGGGGACCGGTCGAGCCTGGACGCCTGCCTGGACGGGATATTCAGTCTTTCCCCCCTGGCCGTATCCATAAAGACCCGCATGGGTCTGGAGAGCACGGAGGAGTTCCCCGCCATCCTGGAGATATACCGCAAGTACCCCCTCCGCCGCCTCATCATTCACGCCCGGGCCCGCTCCGGAATGTACAAGAGCCCGGTGGATATACCCGGCTTTCTCTCCTGTCTGGAAGGCTGCCCCTGGCCGGTGTGGTATAACGGGAACGTCTTTTCCCCCGAGTCCCCAAAGGAGCTGGGGCTCACCGGGGCTTCCCCGGCCGGGCTCATGCTGGGCCGGGGCGCCGTGGGCGACCCGGCTCTGCCCAGGCTCCTGAGAGGCGGCCCGGCCCTGGAGCCGGGGGAGCTGGAAGACTTTCATGAGGCCCTGCTATCGGCCTATCTGGAGGCGGGCTATGACAGTCTGTCCGCCCTGGCCCGGCTCAAGGAGCTGTGGTTTTACATGCTGTGCAAATTCCCGGACAGCGGCCGGGAGGCAAAGCGGCTGCTGAAAACCCGCAGCCTGCCGGATTACCGCTCCGCCGTCTCCGCCCTTTTTAACAGCGGGAAATTTTCCTCCGAAAAATATTTCAGCCAATGAGGCGCCCCAGGCCGGGCTTCCCCATTGGCTGATTTTTATGCCATTTTCCCTCAGGTCTCTTCACATGTCCATGGCCATGCGGCAGTAATAGTTGAACTGGCGCTCCCGCTCCAGGGTGCTGGGGTCCATGTGGCCGGGGTAGACCTCATAGTCCCCCTCCAGCAGGCAGAGCTTTTTCAGGGACCTGAGCTCCTCCTCCATGTCCCCGCCGGGGAAGTCGGTGCGGCCGCAGCTGCCCTTGAACAGGGTGTCCCCGGTGAAGAGGGCGTTCTGGCAGCGGATGCTCACTCCGCCCCGGGTGTGGCCGGGGGTGGCCAGGATCTCGAAGCGCAGGGAGTCCAGCTCCAGCACGTCTCCTTCATCATAGAAGCAGCCGCACTCCGGCAGCTGAAAGAGCATAAAGCCGTTGTCCGCATAGCGCGCATCGTCTTTTTTGTTCATATACACCTTTGCCCCGGTCTCTGCCGCCACGGCGTTCACGGCGCCCACATGGTCGTAGTGGCCGTGGGTGAGCATTATCAACTTGCAGTTAAGGTGGTTGGACTCGATATAATCCAAAATGGTGTTGGACTCCTCGCCGGGGTCTATAACGGCGCAGTTGAGAGTCTGTTCATCGGTGACCACGTAGCAGTTGGTCTCCAGATGTCCAACGGGAAGGGTCTTTATCAGCATTTCATTTCCTCCTGTTTACAGTTCGTCGGTATCCAGTATTATGGTCACGGGCCCGTCGTTCACCGAGGCCACCAGCATCTCGGCGGCGAAGACCCCCGTCTCCACCTTGAAGCCCCGCTCCCGGCAGCGCCGGATCACCAGCTCGTAGAGGGGCACTGCGGTCTCCGGCCGGGCGGCCTTGGAGAAGCCCGGCCGCCGGGACTTGCAGTCGGCAAAGAGGGTGAACTGGCTGATTATCAGCAGCTCCGCCCCTGCGTCCGCGGGGTTCAGGTTCATTTTGCCGTTCTCGTCCTCAAAGACTCTCAGGCCGCATATCTTGTCGGCTATCTTTTCCGCCTGGGCCGGGCCGTCCTCCTGATGGACGCCCAGCAGCACCAGAAAGCCCTTGCCTATGCTGCCGTGTATCTGCCCTTCTATTTCCACCGAGGCGGACTTGACTCTTGTAACAACTGCCCTCATTTTTTACTCCTTTATTTATTGCCGTTTCTCACCACGCTGCTGACGCCGGGGATGGCAGAGAGGCGGCCCATGATATACTTCAGTTCTCCGCTGCTCTTCACCTCCAGGGAGACGGTGGTCAGAGCCAGGCCTGACCCGGTGTCTCTGGCGGTGAGGGAGCGGACCTTGGCGTTAAGGGAATTGAGCATGCTGGCAATATCCAGCACCAGGCCGGAGCGGTCCTTGGACACTATGGTGACGGTGGTCACATAGCTGTCGGTGATGCTGTCCGCCCAGGAGACTTTGACCCAGCGGCCCTGGTTTTCCGGCTGGTTCATCAGCTGGATGCAGTTGGTGCAGTCCCGCCTGTGGATGGAGACTCCCTGGCCCCGGGTGATGAAGCCGATTATATCGTCTCCCGGCACCGGGGTGCAGCAGCGGGAGAACTTCACCAGGCAGTTGCTCAGCCCCTCCACCAGTATGCCGTGGACGGGCTTGCCCGTCTTCTTGGCGTTTATCTCCCGGCGTTCGGCAGCCTCGGACACCTTGTCCAGGGCTGTCTTCTTGTCCGGCTTTGTTCTCAGCTCGTCCCGGATGCGGTTTGCCACCCGGGTGGCGGTGATGCCGCCGTAGCCTATGGCCGCATACACGTCCTCCAGATTGGAGAAGGAGAAGCGCTTTAGTATGGGGGCGATGGCCTCGGTATCCTGGGCGTCGTCCAGGGTGAGGCCGTTGTGCTTCAGCTCCGCCTCCAGCATCTCCCGGCCCCGGATGATGTTCTCCTCTCGGCGCTCCTTCTTGAACCACTGCTTTATCTTGGTGCGGGCGGAGCCGCTCTTTGCATAATTCAGCCAGTCCCGGCTGGGGCCCGGGGCGTTCTTGGAGGTGCGTATCTCCACTATATCCCCGTTTTGCAGCACGTGGTCATAGGTGACGATGCGGCTGTTCACCTTGGCGCCCACCATGTGGTTGCCTATGTCCGAGTGGATGTTGTAGGCAAAGTCTATGGGCGTGGCTCCCGCGGGCAGGTTTATCACGTCGCCCTTGGGGGAGAACACGAAGACCTCGTCGGCAAACATGTCTATCTTCAGGTTGTGGAGGAAGTCCTGGGCGTCGGACTCCTGCTGGTTCTCCAGCAGCCTGCGCACCCAGGCGAACTTGTCCTCATCCCCCTCCCGGACGGTGGAGGCGCTGCTGCCCATCTTGTATTTCCAGTGGGCGGCAATGCCGTATTCGGCGGTGTAGTGCATCTCCCAGGTGCGTATCTGCACCTCGAAGGGTATGCCCTCGCTGCCGATGACGGTGGTGTGCACGCTCTGGTACATGTTGGGCTTGGGGGTGGATATATAGTCCTTGAAGCGGCCGGGCACGGGGTTGAACATGTCGTGGATGATGCCCAGCACATTGTAGCAGTCCGGTATACTGTCCACGATGACCCTGAAGGCGCAGAGGTCAAAGATGCCGTTTATATCCAGCTTCTGGGCGTACATCTTACGGTATATGCTGTACACATGCTTTATCCGGCTGAATATGGTGGCTTTTACGCCCTCCGAGTCCAGCCTCTTTTGGATCTTCTCCTTCACGCTGGCCATAAAGCGCTCCAGCTCGTCCATCTTCTTCTCCAGGGAGGCGGTTATCTCCCTGTAACCCGCCGGGTCCAGGTACTGGAGGGACAGGTCCTCCAGCTCCCACTTGGCCCTCTGCATACCCAGGCGGTGGGCGATGGGGGCGTAGATCTCCATAGTCTCCAGGGATTTGGAGCGCTGCTTTTCCGGGGACTGGTAGGCCATGGTGCGCATATTGTGCAGCCGGTCGGCGATTTTTATCAGGATGACCCGGATGTCCTTGGACATGGCCATGAGCATCTTGCGCAGATTTTCCATCTGCTCGTCTTCCTTGCTGGTGTACTGCACCCGTGTCAGCTTGGTGACCCCCTCCACTATGTCCGCCACCGCGTCCCCGAACTGCTTGGCGATGTCCGCATGGGTTAGGCTGGTGTCCTCTATCACGTCGTGGAGCAGGGCGGCGACTATGGAATCCTCGTCCATGCCCATGTCCACGGTGATGTCCGCCGCAGCCACGCAGTGGGTCACATAGGGGGATCCGTCCTTCCTCAGCTGGCCTTCATGGGCGCTGCGGGCCATCTCATAGGCAGCCTTTATCCGCTCCAGGTCCATGCCCGGGCAGTTTTCCCCTATCTTTTTTGTCAGGTCCCGGAACATCTCATCCGGGTCAAGAAGGGTATTCTTTTTTTCATCCTGCTTATCCATCTCTGTCACCCTCAACACAAATAGCTGCGAAGCGTCTTCATGAGTCTGGTACCCTCCAGGTCCGCCTTGCCGCTGATGTCGGCAGGGACGGCGGAGAAGATGTTCCCGTCCGGGCTGGTGAGCAGCCCGGTCTCCAGCAGCGCCATGAGGCACAGGCAGAAGCGCTCCGGCTCCATGCCCGCCAGGCACTGGCCTATCACGTGCACCGTGTCCCTAGCCACGGCAAAGCCCTTGCCCATGGAGCGCCACAATCTAACAAAGTCCGAGCGCTCCGGGCAGTAGCGGGAGGCGGCCCAGAGGGCCCCCTCGTCCTTGGAGAGTATGGCCCGGCACAAGGCCCTGGGGTCGTGGCGGCGCATGGCCGAGGCCACCAGCTGCACGGAGACGCTGCCCCGGTACTCGTTTATCTGGGGCCTGAAGGCCAGGTCCACCAGCTCTCCCTCGTGCAGGCCCAGTTCATCCAGCCTGTGGGAAAAGAAAATGCCGTCTATATGTTTTGTACCGAAGCGGACCCGGAAGCGCAGGTGGCGGCCGCCCCCCACCTGGGAGGCAGACTCCAGCCGGACGGCGCTGATGCACATGAGGGGCTTGGGGTTTGCGTTGCCGTAGGGCTCCAGCAGATCCAGGCTCTTCACGTTCTCCACGCTCAGCAGCTCCGGGTCGTTTATCAGAAGGTCGCACTGCACCTCAGGGGTGCTCTCCGGCCTGTTCTGCCGATAGTACTCCGCCAGGGCCTCCCGGAAGGAGTCCAGCTCTTCCTTTTTTATATTCAGGCCCGCCGCCAAGGCGTGGCCGCCGAAGCCCAGCAGGTGCTCCGAACAGGCGCTGAGGGCGTCAAAGAGATTGAAGCCCCCATAGCTGCGGCAGGAGCCCTTGCCCAGCTCCCCGTTGAGGCATATCATTATGGCCGGCAGGGAGTACTGCTCGGCAAGGCGGGAGGCGGCAATGCCGATGACGCCCTGGTGCCAGTTCTCGCTGGCCAGGACTATGGGGCTGTCCGGTGTCTTGCCGGAGAGCAGCTGGTTTGCCTCCTGCCAGATCTCCGTCTCAATATTCTGCCGGCGGCGGTTCAGCTCGCAAAGCTCCACCGCCAGCTCCGTGGCGGTGCTCATATCCCGGCTCATGAGGAGCCTTGCCGCCGTGGCCGCATGGCCCAGCCGTCCCGCGGCATTGAGCCGTGGGGCCAGGCTGTAGCCCACGCCGGAGGCGTTGAGCTTTTTGAGGTCCATGGAGGACTCCCGCAGCATGGCGGCTATGCCCGGCCGGGGGGCGCTCTCCAGCCTCTCCAGGCCGTACTTCACCAGGTAGCGGTTCTCGTCCACCAGGGGCATCACGTCCGCCACGGTGCCTATGGCCACCAGGTCGGCATAGCGCTCCAGGATACTGCGGCTGTCGCCCTCGCAGGCGCAGACCAGCTTCAGGGCCACTCCCACTCCCGCCAGGTTCTTGTTGGGATAATTGTCCCCATCCTGCTTGCAGTCTATAACCGCCACGGCCTTGGGCAGAGCCTCTGCCCTGCACTCGTGGTGGTCGGTGATGACCATGTCTATGCCCAGCTGCCGGGCATAGGCGGCCTCCTCCACGGCGGTGATGCCGCAGTCCACGGTGATGACCAGGCTGACGCCCTGGGCCTTCAGGCTGTCCAGAGCGGCGCAGTTGAGGCCGTAGCCCTCCTCGTTTCTGTCCGGTATATAGGGTATACAGTTCAGGCCCTTGGAGCGCAGGTAGTCCGTCACCAGGCAGGTGGAAGTTATGCCGTCCACATCGTAATCCCCGTAGACGGCCACCGTCTCCCCTGCGTCAAGGGCCTCCAGTATGCGCTCCCTGGCCCTGTCCATGCCCAGCATGAGCATGGGATCGTGGAGGCATTCCTCCCCGCCGTAAATGAGCTCTCTGGCCTGCCGAAGAGTCCTGACTCCCCGCAAAGCCAGCACCGCAGTGAGCAGCGGGGCAAAGCCCGCCCGCTTCAGCTCCGGCGTGGGCTCGGGTCTGGCAAAGGGTACCTCCCAGTCCTTATCTTTTTTCATACGCTTTCTACATCTCTTAAATATATTTTAATGATTGATTCTATCAAAAAAGCGCAGCTAATTCAATAGCGCCGGGGAAAAAAGATAGGACATATGGAAAAAACTGTATTGCGCCCGGGGAAAGCGGGGCAGCTCAGCGGCAATACTCCTCCAGATGGCAGATGCTGGGCGGCTCTCTGTCCGCCCTGGCGCAGTGCTCCACGGCCTGCTCCGGGCTGCTGCACAGGGCAAAGAGCTCAATGCAGCTTCTGCTCATGAAGCCGGAGTCCGCCGTCTTTTCCAGCATCTCCACCATTGGAGTGAAATATCCCAGGGTGTTCAGCAGGGCCATGGGCTTTGAGTGGCGGCCCAGCTGCTTCAGGGTCAGAGTCTCGAAAAACTCTTCATAGGTGCCTATGCCTCCCGGCAGGGCGATGAAGGCCTCCGCCATATCCTCCATCATGGACTTGCGCTCCGACATGGTCTGGGTAAAAATCAGCCGGCCGTAGTCCTTTAAAAGTATTCCCGGCTCGTCGAAGAAGCGGGGAGCTATGCCCACTATCTCTCCCCCGGCCTCCCGGGCTCCGGCGGCGCAGGCCCCCATCAGCCCGCTGGCCCCGCCGCCGAAGACCAGGGTGTGGCCCGCTTTGGCTATGGCCAGGCCCAGGGCCTTGGCCTGTTCAAAATAAGCTCTGTCCAGCCTGTTGCTGGAGGCGCCGAAAACGCAGATATTCATAGGGAGCCCTCCGTCCTTTATTTAATGGTAAAAAATCAATGGACTTATACACAAAATGAATTATAGCATCTCCCTCCCCTCTTGAAAAGAGCCGGGATTTAATGTATTATTGAAAAGATTTGGAGGCCTATATGAAGAGACTTTTTGCGGTTTTATTGATATTATTCCTGGCTTTGCCTCTCAGCGGCTGCAAGGGCGGCTGCTATGAGAGCGGCAGCGGCCCCATAAGTATAGTGACCACCGTCTTCCCCGCCTACGACTTTGCCCGGGAGATAGCCGGGGACCGGGCCAATATCTGCCTGCTGGTGCCCCCCGGTTCCGAGTCCCACAGCTTTGAGCCTACGGCCCAGGACATCCTGCGCATCCAGAACTGCGACCTGCTCATCTGCAACGGCGGTGAGTCGGAGGTCTGGCTGGAGGACATGCTGGAGGGCCTGGAGGGGGACATTCCCACCGTGGTGATGCTCGACTGCGTCCAGGCTCTGGAGGAGGAGGTCAAGGAGGGCATGCAGGCCCAGGAACACGAGCACGGTGAAGAGGAGGCCCGGGAGCAGGAAACGGAGTACGACGAGCACGTGTGGACTTCCCCCAAAAACGCCGCCCTCATCTCCCGGGAGATATCCCGGCGCCTGTGCTCCATAGACCCGGAATATGAGGAGTATTACTCCTCCCGCTGCGATAACTACTGCGCCGCCCTCCTGGCCCTGGACCAGGACTTTGAAGAGCTGTTCCGGGAGGCCGGCTATCCCACATTGATCTTTGCCGACCGCTTCCCCGTGCGCTACTTTGTGGAGGAGTACGGCCTGGACTACTATGCCGCCTTCCCCGGCTGCGCCGAGCAGTCGGAGCCCTCCGCCCGCACCGTGGCCTTTCTCATTGACAAGGTCCGCCAGGAGAACACCCCGGCGGTATTCTACATCGAGTTTTCCAACCAGAAGATGGCGGACGTGATATGCGAGGACACCGGCTGCGGCAAGCTGCTGTTCCACTCCTGCCACAACGTGACCTTGCAGCAGCTGGAAGAGGGCGTGAGCTATCTGGGCCTTATGGGCAATAATCTTGAGACACTGAGGGGGGTCTTTGGCTGATGGCTATACTGGAATGCAAAGACCTGAGCTTCTCCTATGAGGGGAAGCGGGTGCTGGAGGGAGTGAACTTCTCCCTCAATGCAGGGGACTACCTCTGCGTGGTGGGAGAGAACGGCTCCGGCAAATCCACCTTGATAAAGGGACTTCTGGGCCTGAAGGCCCCGGATGAGGGCAGCATCCTCCTCTCCGACGGGCTGAAGGCCACTGAGATAGGCTATCTGCCCCAGCAGACCCAGGTGCAGCGGGACTTCCCCGCCAGCGTGTATGAGGTGGTGCTCTCCGGCTGCCTCAACTCCCTGGGCTCCTCCCTGTTCTATTCCAAGGCCCTGAAGCAGCGGGCCCTGGAGAACATGGAGCGCATGGGCATAGACGACATCAAAAACGAGAGCTATCAGGCCCTCTCCGGCGGCCAGCAGCAGCGGGTGCTCCTGGCCCGGGCCCTCTGCGCCACAAAGAAGCTGCTGCTGCTGGACGAGCCGGTGACGGGCCTTGACCCCATAGCCAGCGGCGAGATGTACAATCTCATAAAGCTTATAAACCTCTGCGACAATATCTCCGTCATCATGGTCTCCCACGACATCCACGAGGCGGTGCGCTACGCCACCCACATCCTGCACCTGGGGCACCGGCAGCTCTTTTTCGGCACCGCCGCCGAGTACCGGGAGAGCAGCCTGGCCCGGCGTTTTCTGGGAGGTGGCCGCATATGAGCGAACTTATTTCCATGTTCTCCTATCACTTCATGCAGCGGGCCCTTATCGTGGGCGTGCTGGTCTCCCTCTGCGCCGCCCTGCTGGGGGTATCCCTGGTATTGAAGCGCTATTCCATGATAGGCGACGGGCTGAGCCACGTGGGCTTCGGCGCCCTGGCCATAGCCTCCGCCCTGAACCTGGCCCCCCTGGCCGTGGCGGTGCCGGTGGTGGTGGCGGCGGCAATACTGCTGCTGCGCCTGCGGCAGAGCTCGGCGGTAAAGGGGGATGCGGCCATTGCCATGATATCCAGCAGCGCCCTGGCCATAGGCGTCATCTCCCTGTCCCTCTCCTCGGGGATGAACACGGAGCTTTCCAGCTACATGTTCGGCAGCGTCCTCTCCCTCAGCAGCGAGGATGCGCTGTTCAGCGTGATACTGTCCCTGGCGGTGCTGGGCCTGTTCCTGCTCTTCTATCCCCGGCTCTTTGCCGTCACCTTTGACGAGAGCTTCAGCCGGGCCACCGGCACCAGGACGGAGGTTTACAACACCCTGCTGGCCGTGCTCACCGCCGTCACCGTGGTGCTTGGCATGCGCATGATGGGCGCTCTGCTCATCTCCAGCCTTATCATCTTCCCCGCCCTGTCCGCCATGTGCGTCTGCCGCAGCTTCAAGTCCGTGGTCATCAGCTCGGCGGTGATATCGGTGCTCTGTTTTCTGGTGGGCCTGGTCCTCTCCTATTTCTTCGAGACCCCCACCGGGGCCAGCATCGTGGTGACCGACCTGGTCTGCTATGGCATCTTCCGCCTGCTGGGGAAGAGAAAATAAAGCCGGTAAAATATTTTACGGTAAATAAGTGATGGAGGCAGTTTCCCACTGCCTCCATCACTTATTTGCCGTTTTCTGTTCCCGGAAGCCCGGGTAAGCTCCGCAGCCTTCCCGCCGGCTCAAAAGAGCTCGGGAAAGCACCAGCGGGTAAAATCGCATATCTCCTGGGGATGGGGGGCCAGCAGGGGCACGAACATGTAATAGCTCTCCCCGCCGCTGCTGCCGAAGCGGCTCCGGCTCATGTCCAGGGCCACATAGGGCTCTGTGCCTGCTGCAAGTCCGCCGCCCCGCAGCTGGTCCTCCAGCTTTTCAAACATGTCCTCCGGAAGCAGCTCCCGGAAGTCCATCATCGGGGCCTCGCCCTCATAGTGGAGGAACACCTCTTCGCTGGTGACCACAAAATCCAGCTCCTGCACGGCCATATAGGCTATGAGCTTGCCGTTGCTGGCGGCCGTATACTCGGTGGCCTCTCCCCCCAGGTCTATGTACAGGTCATCGTCAAATACTATAAGCTGCTTCTCGCCGGGTGAGCGGACATCGGTGTATTCCCTCTGTATTTCACCGGCGTCAAAGAGGCCGTACTCGTCGTTGGTAAAAAAGCCCTGGAGTATTATCTCCTTTTGGGCCTGGGACACCGCATCCCCTATGTAGGCCCCCAGCATGACCAAAAGCAGCAGGCCGACTATCCAGCCCTTATAGTAGTACAGCAGGTAAGCCAGCTTCTGCCGGAAGCTCATGCCGGACATGGTCTTTGCCGTAAAGTCCCGCCAGCGTCTGAATCTCTCTCGTAAGCTCAACTTGGCCCTCCGTTAAAAGAAATACTTGTCCCGTTTTTTTGCGGCCCGTTTTTCCGCCCTGAGGGCCTCCTTGCCGGGAGTCTCCCCGGTGTACCTGCCGAACACCCCGACGAGGAAATAGGAGGAGGCAAAAATCGCAAGGCCTATCCAGAAGAAGAAAAGCCCGCTCATATAGTACACCGCCGCAGCCGCAGCCAGGCTGATCACCAGAAGGGTGATGCTCACATGGAGATTTGCCATCGCCATGATGAAGCTGTCTTTTATGAGCTTCTTTATCTGGAAGTCAAAGGCGGCCAGGAGGGGGTAGATATAATAGGTACAGAAGAGGAAAATGATGCTGACGCAGGCGCACAGGCTCAGCAGGAAAAGGGCCGGGAGCCCTGCCGACAGGTACATCTTCCAGCTTGCATAGAGGTCCAGGGCGAGGAAAGCCGCGCCGAGCACATGGAGGAGCCACAGCAATGTGGCTTTTTTGAAATTCCTTTTGAAGGAGGACCAGAAGCCGCTCCATATACCCCCCTCCTGGTCCTTCACCTGGCGGAGGGTAAAGTCATAGAAAGCCGTGGTGGCCGCCCCGGCAGTTACCAGGGGCAGAGAAGCTATCAGCCACAGGAAGCTCATTATGCAGACATCGGCCAGCTTCGCAACGAAATTCCAAAATTTATTTTCCGGATTAAACAGACCAGACATGCCTATCTCTCATCACTCCAGGATGTTTGTGGTAATGTAGTCCACGCCCATCTCCACCATGCGCAGCCCGCTCTCCTCGTCGTTGACGGTCCACACATTCACCGTGTGGCCCAGGGCGTGCACCCTGTCCACGATCTCCTTGGTCAGGATGCGGTAGTCGATATCCAGGTCGAGATCGTACTTTTCCAAATCCCCGTATACCTCGTCCTTCCACTCCTTGCCTATGAGGTACATGGCGCTCTGCTTGGGATATCTCTCCCTCAGGGCCACCAGGTTGGACAGGGCAAAGGATATGAACACCACATGCTCCAGGTAGTCCATGGCCTTTATGGTCTCAACGATGCCGTACACGGCCTCGGGCTCCATGGGGTTTTTCAGCTCCAGGATACAATATTTTTCATACTTCTTGCAGATGCCCACATATTCCTCAAGGCTGGGCAGCAGCAGATCGCTGCGTCCCCGGCGGCCGTCTATGTCCAGCAGGCGGACTTTGCGCAAGGTCTCGTAGCTGCTGTTTTCCACGTTGATGTCGTCCGTGGAGACACGGCCGGTATTGTCGTCATGGATAACGATGATGCCCTTGTCCGCAGTGACGTGGACGTCGGTCTCTATTCCATAATATTTGGCCCGGTTCCCTGCGGCCACAAAGGCGGCGTTGGTGTTTTCCTTTTCCAGGCCGCTCAAGCCCCTGTGGGCGATCATCTTTACCTTACCGCTGTTCAGCTTGATTGTATCCATTTTTGCATCAGTCTCCTTTTTCTGCTGCATTCCCTGCAGCAAGTTCCTTTTGAATATGACCAAGTATAGCATTTTACCGCCGCATATTCAATACTAACGGTATAATAATCACTCCTTTTACAAACAAACTGCGCCGCCAAAATATTGTTGATTTCAACAATAACGACGAATTGAGAAAGGATTAACAATGTGCTCTTTGTAGGTTTCTACAAAAATCGCAAATCAATCTTGTGGAAGATACCGGCCCTTATAAACTTGAAAT